>CAIOSU010000055.1 GCA_903861055.1 uncultured bacterium | reverse complement strand
TTCTACATTGCCGCTAACCGTTATGGGGGCTGCAGTGGCTTTAACTGCTTCTGGCTGAGCGGCTGGCGCAGATTGCACTGCAGGCTGAGTTGCAAGTGCGACGGCCGGTTGGCTACCACGGTTTTGCACATAAGCCAATATATCGGCTTTAGTTACACGTTGGTCTTTACCACTGCCAGGTACTTTTTCAAGCTCCGACATTGATATTTTCTCTTCGCGGGCAATGCTCATTACCAACGGAGAGTAAAACCTATCGCTGCCATTGCTGCTGTATTCTTGCGTTTGTGCCAATACCGGCTCTGCTACTTTTGCCGCAATTGCAGGTTCTGCCTGTGCTGATACTTTGGCCTCGGGGGCTTGGGCAGGTTGCGGGGTACTACCAGCACCGCCAGTATCAATAAGGGCTACAGCTTTGCCAACGGCTACCACATCGCCTTCGTTAAACAGTATTTTGGTTATTACACCACCTAGGCTGGCGGGTACTTCAGAGTCTACTTTATCGGTCGCAATTTCTAGCACCGATTCATCAGCCTCTACGGTATCGCCTTCTTTCTTCAACCATTTTAAGATGGTTGCTTCCATGATACTCTCTCCCATTTTCGGCATTATCAGCTCTACAACTGGCATCGCGTATAGTTTTTATTTGCGGGTAACATTATAGCAACTGCCTTGCATAGCAGCTATTGCAAAAGTAGCCGTTTTTGAGGGGTTTTGCAAAAGAGCGGAGATTGGTTGATTGGTAAGTGTTTGAACCTTGATTTGGAAAAGGATGACAAGATTGGAAAAGGATTTTTTCCATACTGCGGTAAAAATCCTTTTCAAATCACGCTAATCAGGTAAAATCATGGCTATAACCATTGATAAATTAAACAACACAACTACTTAACCAATGCCGTTTGGTACTCTGCAAACAACTGGTGTATAATGCCATCCGACAATCCAATTTTAGGTACCAGAAAATTTTTAATACCCGCATGGCGCGAGATAAACAAGAAAATTTCGGTGGCAGGTAGAATCACGTCTGCGCGGTCGGGTTTCAGGCCCAGCACAGTTACACGCTCGGCATAGCTGAAGCCATTCAAGTGTGTCCAAGCTTCAACCAATTGCTTTTGAGATAAGGTGCCTTTTTCCGTATCGCCGTATAGTTTGAATATTTTATTGATGTTGCCACCAGAGCCAATACCTGTAATACTCTTATGTTCTTTTCGGAAGCCTTTCAGCGCTTTCATTAATGGCTGCCAATCAGCATCATTCACTTGATTATTCAATATTTTCAGCGTTCCGATAGGGAATGATTGAGAGAATAGTATTTTGCCTGCTGTAATAAGGCTTATCTCGGTGCTGCCGCCGCCAACATCAATATACAGGTAGTACTTGTCGGCTTCCATAGTTTCCGCAATCTGGTTGCTGTATATTAGCTGCGCCTCGCGGCTACCATCCACAATTTCAATTTGCACGCCGGTTTCGGCAAATATTTTTTCGATTATTTCGGGGCCGTTGCTAGCCTCACGCATAGCAGCAGTGGCGCAGGCCCGATATTGCAATACATCGTTTGCCTCCATCAGGTTTTTGAAAGCCTGCATTACACCAGATAACTTCTTTACTTTGGCATCCGATATTACGCCATCCATAAAAGCCTCTTCACCAAGGCGAAGTGGTATACGTATCAATGATTCTTTCTTGAAAATCGGGTTGCCATTGTTCGCAAACACGTTCATGGTTAACAACCTCAATGCATTCGATCCTATATCTATTGCTGCAAATCTCATCCGTGTGTTTATAGGTGGGCAAACATAATCATTAAGTGTTAGCCACTGGTATGTCGCGCCTTTAAATAATTGTAAATATCTTCTTGCTCACGGGTACTCTTTTGACCTCTTCCCTTTTTCTTATATTGATGACTCTGGGCACCATTGTGCAACCTAGCTTTGGTGTTGTCCTTCCATTGTAGGTCGAAAATATCATGCAATTCTTTCTGCAGTGTAAGGTCATAAATAGGACAAGCCACCTCTATACGATGGTCCAAGTTTCGAGTCATCAAATCGGCACTGCTAATATAATGCTTAGGTGCACCGTCATTACCAAAAATATAGATACGCGAATGCTCCAAAAACTTATCAACCACGCTTATAGCTTCAATGTTTTCGCTCATGCCTTTTACACCGGGTATTAGGGCACACACGCCTCGCACTATAAGCCTTATCTTCACTCCTGCCCTGCTAGCTTCGTAAAGCTTCTGTATCATCGCAAAGTCGATCAAGCCATTCACCTTTATCCAAATTAAACCTGGTTTGCCGCGCTTGGCCAGTTTTATTTCGTTGTTAATCATTTCGTACAACCGCCGCCTTAAAAAGAACGGTGATACTAGTAAGTGTTTGTAGCGGAAAATCTTCAGGTTGTTCTCGAAAAACTCAAACAACTTAGCTACCTCACGGGTAATTTGTGGGTCGGCGGTAAAAAAGCTCTTGTCGGTATAAAGCTTAGCGGTGTTTTCATTGTAGTTTCCGGTGGCTATGTTAGCATAGAGTGTTTCCTTGCCTTTATCCTTTCGCTTTACAAGCAACATCTTTGAGTGCACCTTAAGCGTTTTAACGCCTGCAATCAAGTTTGCTCCTTCTTCTTGCAACCTATTGGCCCAATATATATTATTCTCTTCGTCAAACCTGGCTTGTAGCTCTACCACCACGGTCACTTTTTTGCCGTTGCGAAGGGCATTTATCAAGGCATTGGCCACTGCCGAGCTCCGTGCCACTCGATACAGCGTAATATATATTTCGGTAACCTTTGGGTCGATAGCGGCCTCTTGCAAAAAATCGGTTACATGGTGAAACGACTGGTATGGCAAGTGCAGCAGTGTATCCTTTTTGGCAATGGTTTGAATAATGCTGGTGTATGGCTTTAAGTATTTGTGAGTAAGAGGCTGAATGCGCTTGTAGCGCAAGTGTTTCATTCCCAAATCTGGAAAATCGATAAAGTCTTTGAAGTTATGGTAGCGTCCACCGGGCACCACGCTATCGTCGGCCGATAAGTTGAGTTTACCGCGCAAAAACTCCAGAAAATCGGCAGGTATCTCTTCATCATATATAAACCTAACCGTGGTTGCTACTTGTCGCTTCTTAAGTCCCTTGGCTAGTTGGTCAATAAAGCTCGATGATACGTCGTTATCTATATCCAGTTCAGCATCCTTAGTAAACTTGATGGTGTAAGCGTTCAAATCGTCCATTTCGAACAAATAGAAAATCTGGCGTAGGTTGTACCTTATTACATCATCCAGCAGCATAATGTACTTTTTACCATCAACCTCAGGTAATACAAAGAAACGACTTCGCACGTTTGTAGGCACCTCAATTAGCGCGTACTTTGCTTTGGCCGGTTGGTCGCTATTAGTCATTTTTACGGCTAGGTAAATATGCCGTTCGTTAAACACTGGCCAATCATGCAATTGATCGATCATTAGTGGGGTAATAACTGGCCTTACCTTATCATCAAAATACTGCTTAACCGCTGCTCCTTGATCCTTAGTCAATTCTTTTTCGTTTACGAAATAGATATTTTCTTTTTCTAGTTCGTTCCGTATTTGGGCATAGGTTTCTTCGAAAAGGAAACGGTGTTTGCGAGTCACATCTCTTATCTGCTGCAATATCTCAACGGGTGTGCCACCCAATATGCCACTGTTTTTGATATCAAAATGCACAATGCGCTTAATAGTAGCAAAGCGAACCCTAAAGAACTCATCTTGGTTGTTAGAGAATATGCCTAAGAATCGCAGCCGCTCTATCAACGGGACACTAGAGTCGGCGGCTTCCATCAATACCCTTTCATTAAATGCCAACCAACTGATTTCGCGATTTATTACTTGTTCCTCTCTTTTACCCATAAAAGGTGTGAGTTTTAAGGCTTAATAACTCTAAGCAATGATAATGAATGACAAAAGGGTAATGAAATAAAGTATGTTAAATATTAATGGCCACTACCCTGTTCTTGAGTAATGCCATAAAACTTGCTCATATGCTGCACTACATAATCTAACTCCTCGTGTGTGTTGTGGCGACTGAACGAGAAACGTACATTGGCGCGGGTTGGGTCGATAGCCAACTCGCGCAATACGTGCGAGCCTTGGTCGGAGCCAGAAGTACAAGCACTACCTGCCGATGCTGCGATGTTGTTGATGTCGAGATTGTAAATCAAAAAATCGGAGTTTTCGTTTGCCGGAAACGATACATTTAGCACCGTGTAAAGGCTTTCGTCGCCATACACACCATTTACTTTAATGTCAGGAATGGCATTTTTAAGCTCCGTGTACAAATAACTTTTCAGGTCGTTTATATAGCTATGGTATTCTAGGATATGGTTGTACGAGTTCTCCAAGGCTTTGGCCAAGCCCACAATACCATAGATATTCTCGGTGCCGGCTCGCATATTACGTTCTTGCGAACCGCCATGAATTAGCGGGCACAATTGCTTTTCGCTGCGAATAAACACAAACCCAACTCCTTTAGGGCCATGGAACTTGTGCGCCGAGCCGCTAATGAAGTGTACGGGTGTTTTTTGCAAGTCCAATGGAAAGTGGGCTATTGTCTGTACTGTATCAGAAAAGAACAATGCCCCTTGCTCGCTGCATAGCTGTGCTACCCTTTCGATATCCAATAGGTTGCCTATTTCGTTATTGGCGTGCATAAGAGCCACCAAAGCATCTTTGCCATATTGGTGCGCCAACCTTTCCAGGTCCTCATATACCACGCGCCCTTGCTCATCAAGCTGTACATAATGAGCTTGTATTTTGCCCGCTTTCTCTAACTCTTCAACTGGGTGTGTTACACAATGGTGCTCAATTTTGCTAGTAATGATGTGTTTAATGCCATAACGTTCCACCGCACATTTCAATACCAAGTTGGCACTCTCGGTACCGCCGCTGGTAAAGAAAATTTCGCCTACCGATGCGTTCAAGTATTTGGCAATCACCTTTCTCGACTTTTCAATGGCAGCCTTCGTTTCGCGGCCGAAACCGTGAATGGATGACGGGTTGCCATACTGCTCTGTAAGGTACGGCATCATTACTTCCAATACGCTACTATCAAGGGCCGTGGTAGCTGCATTATCCAGATATACTTTCATCACATCCGTATTTTCGGGTGGGCAAATTGCTAAAGTAAAGTTACGGATTTTAAAATTGGACGTGTAAGGATAGTGAGGAAAATAAGGTCTATATCACACCTCAAACTCCAACCTCAACAAATGGCTACTGAAATTTTTGCCAAGCGTATCCATGCGCAGTGAGCGGGAGGCGCCTCCATCCAACGCACCGTGGCACACAAAGTTGAGGCTTTCAATGGTGTCCCATTCGTAGCGCACCACTTCGCCTTTAATCATATCACCAAAGTGTTGCTTTACCTTATCAGCTGTAAGGTGTTGTTTTATAATGCTATATGCAACTAAGTCGTTGGCCATTACTCCTATATTGCACACATCGTTTTTGTCGCCGCTGCGGGCGCTAGCAATGTCAATAAGTTTAATGCGGCTCATAGTTCGTGCATTTTAAGTTCTTCGTGAATCAATTCGCGGGGCACCAAAGTAGGCCAAAGGCTCAACATGGCGCGGTTCATTTTGCCCCAACCCGGTATCGATATTACCCCCGGAGGGCCGTTTAATCCTAAGCAAGTAATAGCGGCAATGGCCATTTTACCGGTGCGCTCGTCTTTATGTTTTATCGCTACACGGATGCCAATTTCGTTCAGATTGTCCAGGTATTCCTTGGGCACTTCGGGTGCAGCGCTGCCGTGTATGCCGTTAATGCCCACTAGGTCAAACTGCATGCGGTCGATAGAAACAGGCAAGTTTGCCCAAATCTCTTTCACGGCCTCAATAAACTTCTGCGACTTAACATAAGCATATGGCCACGAGAAGAAGAAAAACTGCTCGGTTATATACCCTTCCATCTGCCCGATGGTAAGTTTCAGTTTTTCGGGACGGGGCTTGCCTTTGGCACCTTTAAATAGCACTGTATTAGGTGCAAGTTCTTTTATCTCCACGCTGGTAAGGTCCACAATCACATCAGGAGTAATGTAATGTGATGGGTCATGTATTTCGTACACCAACTGCTCGCGCAACGTATTGCGGCTCATTTTGCCGCCTTGGCTGGCTAGTTTGGTAAATACGGCCGAGCCATCTGCCGATACTTCAGCAATTGGGTAGCCTAGGTTGCTTAATTTATAATCCATAGGCCACTCGGCGTAGCTATTACCACCCGAAGCCTGACCGCCACACTCCAACAAATGCCCTATGGCAATGCCACTGGCCAATAAGTTGAGTTGCTCTTGGCTAAGATTGCCATCTAACTGCCAGCCAAACTCGTGAGCGAGTATGCCTAAGGTTAAGCAAGGGTCGGCTACGCGGCCCGCTAGTATTAAGTTGGCGCCTTGGTCTAGGGCGTCTTTTACCTTTTGGGCGCCAATGTAAACGTTTGCATGGGTGGGTGGATATTTGCTGGTACTATACGCCAAGTTGGTATCCATATTTAACAGCTCCTCGCCAGCTTCTTGTAGCTCCCCTAGCCTATTCAGCACGTCGTCGCCAGTTATAGTGGCTATTTTTATGCCAGTTACGCCCACTTTGCTCAGGATGGCTTTTACGCGTTCCGCAGCACTCTCAGGGTTTAAGCCACCAGAGTTAGTTACTACGCGCATGCCGTTGGCAAACGCCGCTGGATAAAGCACCTTGGCTCGCACTTCAATATCTTTAGCGTAGCCCTCCTCGGGGTTGCGCAGTTTGTCTTTCTGTAGAATGGATAGAGTCAGCTCGGCCAAGGCGTCGTGCACGAGGTAGTTCGCGGCATTTTCCATCACAATGTTCATGGCCGCCATCGGGCTATCGCCATAAAAACCTTGTGCGCCTGCTATTTTTACGGTTTTGCTCATATAGTCGGGTACGTTGCTCATACCACCAACTAAATTAGAGCTTTTTATATAAAAGGCACA
>CAIOSU010000054.1 GCA_903861055.1 uncultured bacterium | reverse complement strand
GCAAAGGAATAAGCAAAACAACAGCACCGCGCATAAAATTTGTAACAGTGGCGGTAATGGTAACCCGTAAATTGGTGCCAAATTGTTCGGAGGTGCTGGTTACAAAAACAGATAAATATCCGCATCCAAATCCCATTAAGAAGGAACTCAAAATTAAGTTTCCCGCATGGCTTAAATTGAAGAAATGAAAGCCCGTTGCAAGGCTTGCAAAAAGCATAAATGAAAGTAGGATTTTCTTTCTGCTTTTAAATACTTGGCTTAGTATACCACTGATTAAATCGCCTGAAGCAATGCCCACTTGAAACAATATAAAGCAAGCAGAAAGTTTGATTCCACTTAGATGGTTTTCTTTTGCTAATTCGGGACTTAAAGTAATAAGTATACCGACACTGTACCAAATTGGAATACCAATCATGATACAGGCTAAATATTTGAAAGCACGTTTTTTATTTGCAAACAACAAACGGAATGAACCTTTGGTGGAAACTCGGTTTTTATCTTCTTTAAAGAAACTTGTTTCCATAGATTTCATGCGCAAAATCAAGATGAGTAAACCGACAATGCCCGCTGCGAAAAATGCATAGCGCCATGGCATGAAGTCGCCAGCCAAACCTGCGCTTACAGCACCCAAGGCACCGAGAGTTGCCACCAGTATGGTTCCATAGCCACGGCGTTCAATACTCATGCTTTCAGCAACCAAAGTAACGCCTGCACCAAGTTCACCTGCTAAGCCAAGACCAGCTAAAAAACGAATGACCGCATAGGTGTTGATGTCGTATACAAAAGCATTGGCAATATTAGCACATGAATAAAGGGCTATTGATCCGTACAATGCGATGGCTCTGCCTTTTTTGTCGGCTAGTATGCCAGAAATTATACCACCCAACATCATACCTGCCATTTGAAAAGACAAAAGCATTTCACCTTTATGGGTAAGTTCAGTGCCGGAAAAACCTAATTCTTGCAAAGAAGGTACGCGGTAAACATTGAATAAAAACAGGTCAAACGCATCGATGAAAAATCCAAGACCTGCTACCAATACGGCTAGGTTAAACGGTGAAGTATGTAGTTTTCCTTGCTCCATATCAATTATTTTAAGGCAGAAACAAGTTCGCTTATTTCGTGGTAATTGCTGATGGTTTCACTGTCGTTGAACACCAAGTTTGCACTGCCTTCCATAGAACGAATGGTTTGTTTGCAAGTTGCGTGAATCTCTTTACAGCTTGTGTATTCTAAAATGTGTTTGGCATTATTAACACCAACACCTGCGCCTGGCATTATGCGGATGTTGTTTCCCAAATTTGATTGTAGCATTTTTAAATTGTCGAGGCCATCCATTACGTGAAGAGCAGCTCCACTGCTAAGTATACGCTCAAAGCCAAGGTCGCATATATCTTTTGCAGCTTCAAAATAATGTAAGCTACGGTCAATTGCACGGTGGAAAGTAGCAGGGTCATTCCAAGCGTCTAAAAGTTTTTTATTAAGTACTTTGTCTACTTCACCACTTGCAGTTAAGCATCCGAAAACTATCCCATTTACTGCAAATTGTTTGCAAACGTCAATGTCTTCCAACATGACATCTATTTCATGGTTTGAGTAATGGAAATTACCACCACGGGGACGAATCATGACATAAATTGGTAAACTTAGTTGACTAGCTTTTTTAATCATTCCATAAGAAGGCGTGCAACCACCATCAGCTAGATTTTCGAAAAGTTCAATTCTGTTGGCCCCTGCATTCATAGCATTGAGGCAGGATTGGTAGCTGTTGCAAGCAATTTCTAAAGTTGTCATTTTTGCAGGATGAATTTAGATTTTACTTGATAAGTACTTTTGTTTAATTCAGTTACACCAAAGTCAAAACCATCCTGAAGTGCATAGGCGCCATATTCCCCTTTTTTATTTATTGCAATAAAACCAACTTGAATTTCTTTTGGATTTCTTGGTGTTGCTTTTTGAATGCGTTCAACAGCTTTTTTGCAGGCTTGTTCAGGGCTATAGCCTTGTCTCATAAATTCAACCACTAAAAAGCTACCACAAATACGGATAACCTCTTCGCCATGGCCAGTTGCAGTAGCGGCGCCAACTTCATTGTCAACATACAGACCAGCCCCAATAACGGGAGAATCGCCAACACGGCCGCGCATTTTAAATGCCATACCACTGGTGGTGCAAGCGCCACTGAGATTGCCATTTTCATCCATTGCAATCATACCAATGGTATCGTGGTTGAATTCGCCCGATTCAAGCTCCATAGGCATTTGTGGTCCATGGTTTTTTTCAATATTTATAAGGGGTTTGTATTCGCTCTTTTTAAGCCATTCGTTGTAAGATTTTTGAGCGTGATCACTTAGTGTTTCATCTTCTAATTTTGCACCTTGAGAAACAGCAAATTCTTGTGCACCTTGACCGACAATGAATACATGGGGAGAATTTTCCATGACTTGACGGGCAACGTGAATGGGACTTTTAATACGTTCCATTGCAGCGACAGCACCAATTTGAAATTTGTGGTTCATGATACTGGCGTCGAGGGTAACATGTCCCTCACGGTCGGGGTTAGCACCCAAGCCAACACAGCAATTATTATTGTCGTTTTCACTCACTTGAACTCCAGCTTCAACGGCATCGAGCGCATTGCCTTTGTTTTGTAAAATATTCCAAGCCGCCACATTTGCGGTTTGCGATTGGTTGTACCAGGTGCTTAAAACAATAGGACCTTTTCTTGATTTATTTGTTTCGGAAAAAGCGTTTTTC
>CAIOSU010000053.1 GCA_903861055.1 uncultured bacterium | reverse complement strand
TGGTTTGGATGCCTTTAGCTTAAACTGGTTTTTTAGTACAATTAGGTTGGCTACAAAAGCAAGTGCCGAGTCTTTGCTGCTGATGCTTGGCTGTGTTGCAGCGGTTAAACTGTTTATTTGCGTTTCAAGGTTATTGTATGCAGCTAATTCTACCTCATCTAAGTTGCTTATTTTGTCGAAAACACTCAAAGTACCAAGATTACTGTAAGCCGATATTGCATGAAGCCAAAATTGCGAAACCTCTGTTCGCTGAATTTTTTGGTCAATAGGACTATTTTTTACGTACCCATCCAATTTTTCATGCAGGATAGCAAGCTTGCTCTCTAAATATACATCCTCTGTTTGGGCTGATATGGCCTGTACCGCTATTGCACAAATCAATATAAAACTGGAAATTATCCTCACTGTGGTTCAATTTTAGGCGGGGGTAAATATACTACAAACCCTTGAAATTGTATTTCATTTTAGTATTACATATTCTGCGCAATTTTGCAACTCGGTTACGCATTTGGGTTTATCGCAAACAGTATTGGTAGGTGATGGGTTCTTCGAATGTTACCAGAAGTTCATTTTTTTATTAACAGAAAACTTTCGTTCTTTACTGACTGTAGTTTGATTAAAAATATTAATGAGGCTTGTATGAAAGAAAAGTTAACTCGCTATTACACTGATTATTTCGTTTTCTTCGTTTTTTGCTTACCCTTGTTTTTCAATACCGTTTCGCATGCGCAGGTAATCAAGGGTTCGGTAGCAGATACTGAGAGCAAAGAATTGATAATAGGGGTGGCTGTGGTAGTTAAGGGAACCACGGTGGGCACCACTACCGATTTTGACGGCAATTTTGAGCTTGACCTTGGTGGAAGGCCCATGCCTGTTACGCTCGAAGTATCTTATCTGGGCTATACTACCCAAGACGTAACCGTTACGCAAGATAATGTGGGTAAGAGCATAAAAGTGCTATTGGTTACTGATGCCGTTAAAGTGCAGGGGGTAGAAATTACTGCCAGCAGGATATCGGAAAAGCAGCTGGAGGAACCTTTAACCGTAGAATCGTTGAATCTGGCAGCTATTAAAGAAACACCAGCCTCTAGTTTTTACAATGGTTTGGGTAGCTTAAAAGGGGTTGATGTAACTACTGCGTCATTTGGCTTTGTAGTTATTAATACTCGTGGTTTTAATAGCACCCGCCCAGTGCGCTCATTGCAACTAATGGATGGAGCCGATAACCAAGCACCGGGTTTAAATTTTTCGTTGGGCAATTTTGTAGGCTCTTCTGAGCTTGATATACAAAAGGTTGATTTGATTGTAGGTGCCAGCTCAGCACTATATGGCCCAAATGCATTTAACGGGGTAATAAATATGCAAACTAAAAACCCGTTTTTCCACCGTGGTTTGAGTGTTTTGCTAAAAGGTGGCGAACGCAATATGTTTGAAGGCGCCATTCGATATGCCAAGGCATTCAAAAACAAGGAAGGGAATGATCTTTTTGCATTCAAAGTGAATTTCTCTTATCTGCGCGCCGATGATTGGGAGGCAGACAACTATAACCCAACCGAACAATCACAAACCAATGCTAGCAACTGGAGTGGCTATGATGCGGTAAATATTTATGGTGATGAGCGAACTTCAAGAGGCTCTAGTGATCCGGATAACTTTATTTTGCAAGAAAGGCAAACGCCTGGTTTAGGTATTGTTCACCGAACTGGTTACAACGAAATTGATTTAGTTGATTACGGAAGTAAGAATATAAAGGCTGGTGCTGCATTGCACTTAAAGGTTACGCCAAAAATTGAGAGTATACTTACCTATAATTTTGGAACAGGAACTACTGTTTATCAAGGTGATAATAGATATAGTTTAAAGGGCTTTCAATTTCATCAAATGAAGGCCGAGATTAGGGAAGAAGACAAGTGGTTTTTTAGGGCTTACCACACCAGAGAGAATGCAGGCCAATCTTATGATGCTGTTTTTACTGCTTTGCTATTGCAAGATGCTGCTCGCACCAACAATAGTTGGTACCAAAATTATGAAACCTATTATCGCCAGAATATAGTTCGTCGGGTGCAGGATTTACCTGGATACCCAGATCCTAACAATCCTCAGTATACCCAGCTATGGTTTGGCGAGACCAGAGACTCTGCCGTTGCGCTCTCCAATGCAATCATGCAGCAGTATAGCGATTCTATGATAGCTTGGCACAACTTGGCTCGAAATTTTGCCGATAGTATTGGTGCGCCTACACAAGGCAATAACGTTCCTTATTTTGAACCCGGCACAGAGCGTTTTGACTCTATGTTTAACCAAATAGTATCGAGAACTGCTTTTTCTGAAGGTGGGTCAAGGTTTTACGATAAATCTGCACTTACCCATGTGCAAGGTGAATATAAGTTTACGCCGTGGTGGTTGGATATTACCGTAGGTGGAAGTTTTCGCTACTATCAGCCAGAATCAGATGGTACCATTTTTAGTGATACTGCGGGCCGTGTTATTACTAACTGGGAAGTGGGAAGTTACATTGGTTTAGAAAAGCGGTTGTTGGAAGATAAGCTATTGATAACGGGTACCGCTAGGGTTGATAAAAACCAAAATTTTAAAGTGTTGGTATCGCCAGCTGCTTCGGTAGTATATAAAGTAAAAGGCGATAATGCCCTCAGGTTATCTTTCTCGTCGGCTATTAGAAACCCAACCCTGCAAGATCAATACCTCTATTACAACGTAGGTCGTGCTTTGTTGGTAGGGAACTTAAATGGCTTTGATTCGTTGGCAACAATTGAATCTCTTATTAATTACTATGAAACACTCAATCGTGATACGCTAGTGTTTAACAATGTTGGTGCCGTTCGCCCAGAGAAAGTAAAGTCTATTGAATTTGGATATAGGGGTACAATAGGTAAGCGTGTATATGTTGATGGTAGCTATTATTATAGCTGGTATAGAGACTTCCTAGGATATCAAATAGGCGCAACCACTAGCTTTGATGAAGCATCTGGAATTTTACAGAGCTTTCAAACATACCGCGTATCCGCTAACTCTAATGATGTAGTTACCACGCAAGGTTTCTCAATTGGGGTAACTTATGGCTTTGCAAAGTTTTATGCCCTTACGGGTAATTATAGCTGATAAAGGTGATTGAAGGAGACTCTGAGGTTGGCGGGCCAGGCGACAAGGACTGCAAGAGATTGTACGACACATTGTA
>CAIOSU010000052.1 GCA_903861055.1 uncultured bacterium | reverse complement strand
GACCTTGGTAAACGCGCCGCTATATCGTTTGGTAGCATCTAACTCATAAACTGCAATATTGCCTAATACGTTGCCAACCAACAAATAGCGCCCACTGCCATAGGTAAGGTTTACCACCCTTGGCGTGCTTTCGCCATAAAACAGATTTGGTTTTACGTTTACCTCACCAAAATTACTATTGGTAGGCACTACACTAAAATTAGGGTTATTAGTAGTTCCGGTGTTTTCAAAATAATGGAGATTACCTTTGTCTCTGCCAATTATTAAGTCGGCCAAGCCATCGCCGTTTACGTCAAATATTTCGGGTTTGGCGTAACTACCCACATCAATGTTTTTAAATTGGGGCTGGTCGAGCACCAATTTCATGGAGTCGCCGGCAGCAGCTGTATTTCTAAAATAGTGCACAAATCCTACATGGTCGCCAATAATCAAATCAAGGGCGCCATCTCCGTTCATATCGCCAAACGCAGGCACCACAGTTTGCAACTTAGCCACGCCCGATAAAAAAGTAGAAAGCCCCAGATAATCTCTATCTATAAGCTTAAATGCAGGTGCAGTTGCGGTGCCTTCATTAATAAACAATGCTAGCCCCGGAAAAGCGGAAGTGGTATTTTCGTAATAACCATTGTTGCCTACTACTAAGTCCACTAAATCGTCGCCATTTACATCCACAAACGCCGGGTAAGCGCCTTCTCCCAAATCAATCATATCGTCTACCAGGAAAGTATCGGTCTGGAACTCGAAACTTACATTGCTATTGCTGCTCACATCTTTATAAAACCACGAGCAATTGTAATTGTATCCCTTCTTAGGTGTGTTGGGGCCAACCAACATATCCCGTTTGCCATCATTGTCTACATCAACATAAAAAGCTGCCGGAAAAATAGGCAACTGCAACGACCTATCGTAAGAGGGAAATAGGGTGTCTTGAGTAGTTATAACGGCCGAATCAATTAATCCGTTGTTGTGCAGGTTTACTAAGTTATCAAAACTAATGTCGCCCAACACCAACTCCTTCAATCCATCTGCATTTTCATCAAATGCCATTAGTGCAGAACCAGCATGCCTAGCACCACCAGCAGTAAGGCTATCATCCTTCGGTGTTCCGCAAGGGTCAAAAAGGGTAACTTGCCTACTCAATCCATCTTCCGTTACATCTCCCCAGCAATAGTTTCGCAAGTCGAAAATAGTAGTATCGCCGCAAGACAAACCCAATTCAATGGATAGGTTCTCGAAATACTCAATACGCAAACCCGCTGGGCTAAATGTTAGTACGTCAATATCACCGTCATTGTTTATATCAATCATTGCGGGTACATCTACCGCCGAAATGAAAACATTGGTATTGTTGCCGGATTGTGTGTTATAGGTAAAGTAGCTTTGCTGGGTAAACTGCAACCGCCCGCTGCTTAACCTTTCGCCCAAGTAAAGCATCATTACTGCAGGGTTTTCCCAGGTAACTAAGTCTTCAATGCCATCGCAGTTAAAATCGATGGCCAGCATAAAGTGGTGCAAATTGGGTAAGTCTTTTACGTATTCGGGAGCATAGGTATAGTCTACAGTATTGGCTGTACCGCCGCTTATAAACGTTAAAATCTTTTGCCCACCATCATAGTATCCCCTATTAAACACCACCAAATCATCAATGCCATCGCCATTCAAATCAATGTTGCCAAACTGAGGATTATTGAGCCCGCCAGCCCAAGGATATTTCAATGTTTTGGCACCGATAGAAACTGGTATGGAATTATCTTGCGCAAAATAATTTTGAGAAAACACCGAAATAACCGAAGTAAAAAGAAAGCAAATGGCAAATAAAATTTTCATATCGTTATTTTTGGCTTATGCTAGTATTTGATAAGTTTTATTGATTTACTCTCCGCACCTTGTGATACATTTACAATATAGATACCAGAGGCAAACGGACCAAAAGAAACACTGCCCGACCAATTTTCTTGGCTTGGTTGTATTGTATTGGTGAGTATTGTATTGCCCAATATAGTTGTTATGCTAACGGTTGCAGGCTGGCTTTTGTTTAGTCCCGAAATACTCAAGGTAACCTCTCCAGTAGTTGGGTTGGGGAAAACAATAAGACCGACATTAACTTGGTTGGGAGCTTTTACCGATAAAATGTTTTCGATAGTATCGGAAAGGGTATAAAACTCCAACCCTCCCCTGTAGTTACCTACTATCATTTCAGGCTTGCCATCGTTAGTTACATCGGCAACAGTTATAGCTGAGCGTTCGCCAGCATCTATACCCGAATAGGAATCGAAAACTTGCAGAAAAGCACCAGCATATATACTGTCTGGGTTAAACTCGTACCCGTATATTTTCCCTTCCTCATTGCCGCTTATAAGATACAGCTTTCCCGTACTATCCAAGGTTGTAATTACGGGTCCTGCATAACCAAATAGGCTAAAATCGGTACTTACATTCACGCCTCCAAAAAAGGGATTCGTTGGTATGGCATCAAAAGAAGGGGCTGTGGTAGTACCATGGTTTTCGAAATACATAATCTTGCCCGAACGATTGCCCATCAAAAAATCGGTCAATCCATCGGCGTTTACATCGTATAAAAATGGCGCGCTGTATGATCTGCCAGCATACATATCAAAGTAGTTGAGCACTGGTGCTGCAAAATTCATGATGGTATCGGCTCTGCCTGCCAAGTTTTCGAAAAAAGTGACGTAGCCGCTGGTATCGCCCACAAATAGGTCCAAATCGCCATCACTATCAATATCGCCAAACGCTGGGCGAAGCGCCATTACTACTTTTGCATCAACAAAATACCAATCAGCATAATTCAACCAATTGTCATCTATCAATTCATAAATGGGTACTTCGGCCGTACCGATATTTAAAAACAAGGCCAATTGGGCAGTAGCAATCAAACTATCGCGGTAATAGCCTTGGTTGCCTACCACAAGGTCCAGAAGCGAATCGCCATTGTAATCAACAAAATCCGGAAATGCGCCAATGCCCAACTCAACCATGCCATCTTCTATAAAATCGGTTTGTTTAAGTTGCAATATTACCGAGTCGTTTGTGCTGATATTTTCGTAAATCCAAACTGCATTTTTGCTTATGCAGTTCATAGGCTCACTGGGGGCCATTAAAATATCGGTTTTGTTATTGTTGTTGGCATCAATGGCAAAGGGCAATGGGTAATAGTTTAGCGCAGCAGGCACATCGTAAGATGGGTAGTTTTCATCCACATAATCAATTACCGCGTAGGAGGTATCACCTTCATTATACAGCGCAAATACCCTGCCTTTGTCAATTTCGGTATAAAGGGCATCATCGTCGCCATCGCCATCCAAATCAATAATCAAAACGGAGCCACCGTTGTGCCTTGCCGAACCTGCATTACCTAGGGTTTCTAGCGGGTCGGTTTTGAAGGGACAAACAGCATGCGTGTCGACACCAGTTACGGTTAATGAAATGTCCCCCCAGCAATTTTGGGCTATTTCATAACCAACTGTATCTTGGCACGAGCCAGTTGTTTGCACGGCCGTGCTGTTATAAAGCACAAATGTTCCGAAATCGCCGAAGTTGACAAAATCTGGGTCTCCATCCCTGTCCAAATCGCCAACGCCGGGGTAATGAATTCTTGAAATGCCAACTGGTGCGAAAATAAGCGAGGTATTCACGGTATCGCGGTACTCAAAGTACATCAAATTGTCATTGTCGCGTTTTGCCTCATACCAGTTAAAAAAGGGCCCCTGCGCTTGGTTGGCCGATAGCAAATCGGGCAATCCATCGCAGTTCATGTCATACATTTTCAACCAAAACAACAAAGAAGGGAAGCGTGTCTCCCACTCGGGTTTGTGGGTATAACCAGATTGCCCAGGCACACCATTATTTTTAAAAACCATTAGCTTAAACCCGTTGGAGGTTGAGTTTGAGGCCAAAATACCGCGGTTATAAACAACCAAATCGTTGTAGCCATCGCCATCAATATCGGCCTCGCTAAACTGGGGTGTATGAAAACCACCTGCCCAAGCATTGGCAAGGGTGTCGCTGTCAATTACGACTTTTATTTTGCTCTCCCTGCGCATGGCATTTTGTGCATGACTGACAGAGAAAATGGCGCATATGGCAATGAATAGCAGGTAAACTTGTTTCATATCCCCTTATTATGGCATTTTTTCAATTCACTGAGGTATTATCGCAACATAAAACTAAGCAATAAATTGATGCTTGGCCACCTAATTATTTACTGCCAACACGAAAACCTTGAAGATTGTTTTCCTTATGTTTAGAACGGCTGTTTAAGAGAAAGGTTGCACAGCCACTTTTAGCAATGAGGCCTGTTACCTCATTGTTTTAATGAACAAAAGCCACAACCATGAGGTACATTTATATACTTGCATTACTTACTTCCATATTGTCATTATCGGCACAAAATAACACCCTAATTGAAGGAACGATATACTCAATCGAAAACCAACCGGTTTCATTTGCATATATAAAATATATGGAAACAACCTTTACAGTAGCCGATGCCGACGGCAACTTCAACTTAAAGGTAAATGACAACTATACCGATTCGTTGGAAATTTCGTCCATTGGTTTTGTAACACTAAAAGTGCCCTTAAAGCATTTCGCAACCAACCGACGCACGAAAGTAATTATGCAGCCCGAAAGCTTTATTATTGATGGAGTAACTGTAAACAACAGTAAAGCTAAAAATCATTGGCTGCTAGTGCTTGAAAAGTTGCAAAAAGAACTGCCAACCGCTAGCTATACTTACCCTGCGCTATACCGACAGGTGCATGAGGAAAATGGAACTTATGTGCGGTTTATCGAAGCGGGCATGACCGTGTACGATGTTGCAGCCACTTATAAATCGAGCATATTGCAGGAGCGATTTAACCTGGAACAATTACGGCGAAGCAATGTGCTGGAGCGCAATGGCGATGCCCATGGCGACCACTTGGTGGATATGTTTCTAGAAAACAACCTACGCTACCCAACCGGTACTATAATGGACGCAAAAGTGATAAGCCAGTATGAGATAAGATACGACGATAGCCAATGCGAAATTTGTGGCGATAGTTTAGAACAACTGGCTTACCGATACGAAAATGTGCACAACCCCAAACTGCTGGATGGCAAAATCTGGATTTACAAAGGCAGCCTAGCAATACATGGATTGCAAGAAACAGCCACACGCAACCCCCAGTTTATGGAACGGGGTGCCAGCCTGGGCGGCGGAGACCACCACTGGATGTTTCAAACCAGCATCAAAAACCTTAGGTTTTCTTACTACGGCGACAAGATTTATCTCAACAGTCTTCAGTTTGCATACCTGCACCATATACAAGAGCGCACCATAGGCATAGTTAGGTACGAGGTTACGGAGCATTTCTCCATGTATTGCGACGCTCCTACCCTGCACCCTGATGGTTTTATACCCGATAAAAGCTTTGCCCGCAGCGGCAACCTTTACAGCCGAAAATATGAGTACGAAGAGCGTTTTTGGCAGCAGTTTTCGTTGGCAGTAAACAACCCATTACCAAACGAAGTGGTACAAACCTTTAGCAGTAAAGTACCCTTAATGGAGCAATTCAAGAAAAACGGTGAGTAAATGGTTAAGGCTTACTCTACTCTACCACAAACCGACCCATGCTTGGCTTAGCACCTTCAACTTGGAGTTGATATATATACACCCCACTTGGCCATTGATTAACATCAATTGGTGTATGAGTTTGGGTAATAATGGTGCTGCTAACTTGCTGCCCTAGCGCATTGTATACGGTTATTATTGGCTTACTTAATGCTACCTTGGCATCCATTTGGAACGTAACTGAACCCGAAGCTGGCACAGGGTAAACTCTCAATTTAAATTCGCTATTGGTGCGTTCCTTTACAGAATTCCAATTGTCGTTTTTCAGGGCAATGCCCCCGAGGTTGCCAACGGTGTATGAGCCGGTTGGCCCACCGCTAAACATTACGGTATCGAAAACGCCACCAGCCAACAACTCGCCATTGTATACCGAAATAGTATTCACTGCATCGTTAAAGCTCGTAACGCCCATCATGCTACTGTATGCGCCATTGTTGAAATAGCTACCAATACCGTAGCCATAATAGGCTATCATGCCGTCGCAACAAGCAAAATCGCCAGCCACAATCAAGTTATCGTTGTGCACCACAAAATCACTGATGGAAATGTCGTAGTTCCAAGGTCCAAAACCCCGCACCATATAGCTCTCATTTACCCATGCGGTATCGGCCCAGTAGCCAAACCCGAACAAGGTATCTTGGGCGTTGTTAAAAAATGATCCCCCTGCATACAATTGACCATTGTATACTGCTAGTGCTTTTACATTGGCATTGATACCGTTGCCGATGTTGGCAATACTGGTATCATCGAACGCAGCAATGTTGTTTAGTGGCACCGAGTTGAAACTTGCACTAAAATTGCCGCCCACAATGAGCTTATTGTTGTCTATCGTTAAGGCATTAACTGGCCCCATCGGAAAATCGTGCAAATACAAACCCGCTCCTGTACTATCAATTACCGACAGGTAACCACGCAACGCTCCAGTGGGGAGCTCAAAATCACCGCCTAAATACAATTTGCCATTGTACACTTGCAAGGCATAAATCTCGCCATAAAGGCCAATAGTGTTGGCTACCTCCCACTGCGTGCCTGTCCATTTTATAATCCCTTCCGAGTAAACACCGCTAAATGAACTATCAAATGCCCCACCTACGTACAACTCATTATTGAAAATGGCCATGGCAAATATTTCGCCATCAACACCACCGTCCAGGTCGGTCCAAGTTCCGTTTTCAAGTACCGCAATATTTCCTGCTGCCGTGCCGCCTACGCTAGAAAAACTGCCAGCCACGTATATTTCAGTTCCGCCATTGGCTACTAGCACATCGTTTACATGCCCGTTGGTGCCGCCATCATTGCCGTCAAGGTACGAAAACGGCGTACTTGCCAAGTACCCCGGTTGAATCAATGCCAGCTCTTGGGCCGTAAAGCCCGAACTGGCCACCCAAACGTTCAGTTCTGGGTAGTCCATATGCAATAGATATTGGTAGTTATTGGTGTGTTGTATTTTTTCGGCCAATGCCTTATGTCCATCGGCAATAATGAGGTAGCCCACCGCACAAGCTGTATTGTGCGCATCTATAAAATAGGGAATGCGGTAGTTAAAATCATAGTTCTGAGGGAAAACACCCGCCTCGGCATAGCTGTGCAAAACGCCCAATAAGTGAAGGCGCTTGGCCAACAACTCCTTACTCAAACCCTCGGTGCTTTGGCTTCTCAAATATTGCTCGGCATTGAACAGGTGTGCTTGTATGCGGCGCGTATCGTTCTCAAACGATACAGGAAGCAGTTGTTGGGCGGTAGGCTCAATATGACGCCACTGTGCATTTACGTCTTTAAGGTGTTCATATAAGCTAACCGATTTGCCAGGGCTTAATGCAACAACAAACAAAGGAGCAAAGAAGAATAGCAACGTTGGAAGTAATAGCTTTTTCATGGCAAGTTGGTTTAAGTTGGAGAATCAAAATGTCGGAAGTCACATTTGGATTACAGTAATAAAACGACCCTATAAAAAGAATGGTTGCCTTAGCAATTTACATTCGTCGATAACCGGATATTATCTAACTCAAATTACTTGATACTTGCAGTTACTTTTTAGCCGCCGCTGCATACTCACCATAAAAAACCGAAATGGTTTCAATGCCTTTATAGAAATTGAACAAACCATAGTGCTCGTTTGGCGAGTGGATGGCATCAGAGTCGAGACCAAAGCCCATCAACAATGATTTTAGTCCTAACACCTCTTCAAACAACGCCACGATAGGAATGCTACCACCACTGCGCTGTGGTATCGGTGTTTTGCCGAAAGTTTTGCTGTATGCGTTTTCCGCTGCCTTGTAAGCGATTGAATCGGTTGGGGTAACCACCGGTTTGCCGCCATGATGCGGTATTACTTTCACTTTCACCGAGTCTGGCGCAATACTTTCAAAGTGTTTGGTAAACAGTTCGGTTATCTTATCGTCGTTTTGGTTGGGCACCAAGCGCATGCTTATTTTGGCCTTGGCTTTGCTAGGCAATACGGTTTTCGCGCCTTCGCCAATGTAGCCGCCCCACATGCCGTTTACATCAAGGGTTGGGCGTATGCTCGTACGCTCTAGGGTAGTGTAGCCCTTTTCGCCTTTCACGTCTTGAATGTCGAGATGCTTTTTGTAAGCATCCAAGTCAAACGGGGCACGGCCCATATTTTCGCGCTCATCGGTAGTTAGTTCAACCACATCGTCGTAAAAACCTGGTATGGTGATATGGCCGTTCTCATCCATTAAAGAAGCAATCATTTCGCAAAGTATGTTGATAGGATTGCCAACGGCACCACCATATACACCACTATGCAAATCGCGATTAGGTCCAACTACTTCCACTTCCAAATAAGCCAAACCACGAAGGCCCGTAGTAATGGAAGGAGTATCGTTGGCAATCATCGATGTATCCGATATCAAGATAATATCGCCAGCCAACCGCTCTTTATTTTCTTTGATGAATGGGCCGAGGTTTGATGAACCAACTTCCTCCTCCCCTTCTATCATAAACTTTACGTTGCAAGGCAAGCTATTAGTGGCCAAAAGCGCCTCAAAAGCCTTGATGTGCATGTACATTTGACCCTTATCGTCGCAAGCACCGCGGGCATATACTTTGCCATCCTTTATTACAGGGTCGAATGGCGGAGAATCCCATAATTCGTAAGGGTCAGCTGGCTGCACATCGTAGTGGCCATATACTACCACGGTAGGCAGGGCTGGGTCAATTATCTTTTCGCCATAAACAATCGGGAAACCGTCAGTAGGGCAAACCTCCACATTATCGGCACCTGCAGCTATCAATTTCTCTTTCACAAACTCGGCCGCATCAAACACATCATCTTGAAAATCAGGGTCGGCACTTACCGATGGAATAGCCAACAACTCCATTAGTTCTTCCAAAAAACGTTCTTTGTTACTTTCAAGGTAATTGCTCAGTGCATCCATGGGATAAGGGTGTTTGTGGCAAAGATAGGAAAAGGTGAATTTGGAAATTGGGCAATTTGAAAATTTGAAAATCATCATTTGAAGAAAACTATCCATTCTCCTACGCATTATTCCTTATTATTACCCCATGAACTTGGAACAACTGAATGATTGGGAGCAACGCTTTGTCGCTTGGTGGCAACAACGCCCTGTTGAGGATGGTGCGCACGATTTGGCACATTTCCGACGTGTGTGGCATGCAGCTAAATACATTGCCGAGCAGGAAACCGAGCAAGCCGATTTATTGACGCTGCTTGCTGCTGCCTATTTCCATGACTTGGTATCGTTACCCAAGAACCACCCCGACCGTAGCCAATCGTCTTGGTTGAGCGCCGAGCAAACGGAGGCTCTGCTCAAAAGCGAGTTCCCTGATTTTCCGATGGAGCGCATGGCAGGCTTGAAGCACGCCATTCATGCACACAGTTTTTCGGCCAATATTAACCCAACAACTATCGAGGCCAAAATATTGCAAGATGCCGACCGCATGGAAGCCTTGGGCGCTATTGGCATTGCCCGCACCTTTTACGTTTCGGGACAAATGAGCCGCGCCATGTTCCACTCCGAAGACCCGCTGGGCGAAAACCGCGAACTGAACGACACCGAATATGCCCTAGACCACTTTCAACTAAAACTGCTAAAACTACCCGAGCTGTTTAAAACCAGCACCGGCCGCCAAATGGCAGAAGAAAAGGTGAAATTTGTAAAAGAGTTTATGATGCGGTTGGACAGTGAGGCAAGGGGGGTGTAAACAAACACAACCAACTGTTAATAACATCTTACCCACTACGAAACCATTAGTGCAAGGGTTTGGTTAAATTTATGCTTAGAAATAAACCACTCCATGGACTATCGACCGTGGACTATTGACCCAAAGACAATGGCCGAAGAAGAAATAGCACCCCAACCGCACAATTATAACGAAGACAACATCCGATCGCTCGATTGGAAAGAACACATCCGGATGCGACCGGGTATGTACATCGGTAAGCTAGGCGATGGCTCGGCTTACGATGATGGTATTTATGTGTTGGTAAAGGAGATTATCGATAACTCCATCGATGAGCACGTAATGGGTTACGGCAAGCGCATCGACATTAAAATAAGTGACAAGAAGGTTACTGTGCGCGATTATGGCCGTGGCATACCGCTAGGCAAAGTGATTGATTGCGTGAGCAAGATAAACACGGGCGGTAAATACGATAGCAAAGCCTTCCAAAAATCGGTGGGATTGAATGGCGTGGGTACCAAAGCTGTAAACGCTTTGAGCTACAACTTTGTGGTGCAATCAGTGCGCGACGGCAAAATGAAAATTGCCGAGTTTGAGAAAGGCGAATTGATAAACGACTCGCCAATAACCGATACCGATGAGCGCAACGGCACCACCATGACCTTTGTGCCCGATGATACCATTTTCAAAAACTACCACTTTATACCGGAGTTTTTGGAGAACCAAATATGGAACTACGCTTACCTAAATGCTAAGTTGGGTCTGTATTTTAATGGCACCAAGTTTTACTCTGAGAACGGCTTGCTCGATTT
>CAIOSU010000051.1 GCA_903861055.1 uncultured bacterium | reverse complement strand
TAGTTGGTCTTCAGTTCCATGAAACAATAATAAAGGTAAATGCAATTCATCGGCATGGTCCAGGGCCCAAAGGCCTGCCTGATAAGTAGAGAGGTAGAACCCACTGCTTATTTTATCATGCACTAATGGGTCGTCTTCGTATGCTTTTACCACGGCCGCATCTCTTGATATGGCTTTAGCATCGAGCTTGGTGCTTTGGCTAAAACTAGGCCAAACCTTATTTACCACCTTAGCCAGGGTTACCAATGCCTTTGGCGGCTCAAATGCCAGTTTCAACCAGGGCGATGAGGCTATAACACCTGCTATCTGTGGCTGCCACTGCAAAGCATAGTTAAGCACCAAGCCACCGCCCATACTATGGCCATAAAGTATTTGAGGTATTTCCGGAAAATACTCTTGTGCTTTGCTCAGTAAGTCATCCACTGAGTTTAATAAATAGTCGTAAGAGGGAGTATGTCCCCGTTGCCCTTCGCTTTGCCCGTGTCCACGGTGATCGTATCCAATTAGGGCATAACCATGGTCGGTAAGCATTTCTGCAACATGCTCGTAGCGGTTAATATGCTCACCCATACCATGAACAAGGCATACAACTCCTTTAATGCCATTATCTGGCGCCCAATACTTGCCATATATTTTTAGGCCATCAATGGTTTTCCACGAAAACTCGCGCGTGCTCATGCAACGAGAGTTTCGTTAACAATAGGATAATATGCGTTCATAAGGCACAAAGATATGGCATTTCGCATTCTGCTGATATTCTTTCTAATTTAGGCCTCGATATAAAGACCTCGTTGTTAAATTTATAAAATCTGGCATGAAAAAAACAATAATTAGGGTACTACTAGTGCTAATTATCCCGATTTTAATTTTTGGGCTCTATGTAGGGGGTGTTATCGCCTACGGCACGGCTACCGATTATCAGCCTGAAGAGACCATTCCGCTTACCTTTTGGGGTAATAGCGAGGAAACTATCGCCAGCAATAATTTTTCTTTCCTTATCTGGAATATTGGTTACTGCGGTTTGGGAGAAAAAGAAGATTTTTTTTATGACGGTGGCGAAAAAGTGCGCCCCAGCCAAGACCAACATGAAGTTTATATGGGTGGCATTGAGCGTACTTTGGCCGAATATGCAGGAACCGACTTTATATTGATACAAGAAATTGACACCAACAGCAAGCGCAGCTATTACAACAACGAACTTCACATGTTAGCCGCAAGCCTACCGGGATACGTATATACTTATGCCACGAACTATCATGTAGGATTTGTGCCTATGCCATTGGGCAACCCAGCCAATGCCTTGGGCAAGGTAGAGGCGGGCTTGAGCACCTACAGTAAATACACCCCCAGCAGCGCTACCCGATTGCAATACCCTGGAGAGTTTTCTTGGCCTACCAAGGTTTTCTTTTTGGATAGGTGTATGCTAGTAATGCGTTATCCGTTGGCAAGTGGCAAAGAACTGCTAGTAATAAACACACACAACAGTGCTTACGATAACGATGGAAAGCTTAAGGGCGAAGAGATGGCGTACCTAAAGAAATTTGTAACCACTGAATACGAAAAAGGCAATTACGTTGTAGTTGGTGGCGACTGGAACCAAAATCCCCCGAGTTTTCCGCAGAACCATTTTAACAAAGGCAAAGAAACCTACGACCAAGGCATTATTGCCAAAGATTTTATGCCCGAAGGTTGGACTTTTGCCTACGACATGAGCCACCCGACCAACCGTAACTTGGTAAAGGCATACATTGCTGGTGAAACCACCACTGACTTGATTGACTACTACCTATTAAGCCCTAATGTGGAAATGCTGAATGTGCAAACTATTGATATGCAGTTTGCTTACAGCGACCACCAGCCTGTGAAACTAGAAGTGAGATTGAAGTAAAACCAGCACCCATGAAATTATTTTTTACCCCTGTCATACTCTTATTTGCCCTTACTTTAATGGGGCAAAAGGTAAAAGAGAAAGGCGACATAGTGTTTGTTGACGACTCAGCCTTTGTTAAAAAGGAGTGCAAAAAGGTATTGCACGACCCTTGCGCGTTTACTACTGCCGATGGCAAACAACCGCTTTTTGTGATAGTACCTTATGCTTATAGCAAAAGTATACAGATACGGGAAGGCAACAATTGGGTTGAAAAAAGCCTACCTGCGTATTACTACATGGTGCAGTTCTCATTAGTAAACAAAGATTTTATAACACTAAGAGACCCCAAAGACCTTTTAAAGGAAATGTACCTTTCTGGTTTTATATTGCCGAATGGCTCCCTCGACCCAGACCGCATGGATAAATTCCTAAAGGCTAACACGGACCAAGCCCCAGGCCCTGGCAACAATAGCCCCGATTTACTAAATAATACACGGTGGTAAAATGCAATTATAGTTAGGAGGTCTAATCATCATGGTTATCGCCACCCAAACTGTAGTAGTTGTTTTCCTCGTCTTCGCTGCCGATTTCTTCTTGAGCATTATCCAACTCAGCTCCGGGCACATCTAGGTCATCGCCCATAAAATTACCATCTGTCCCTTTCTCGTTGGATTGGAACCCTTCTAGGTTTTTGCTCTTCCTATTTGTTAGGTCATTTGGGTCTGTATCTTTAAGCTCCTCTTCGTTATTGTAAATGTCGTTTTTACTATCGTAGTGCGGATAGCCAGGGAATTTTTTATCATCTTCTTTATCTTCTCTTTTGGTATTATCTGCAGTGTTCATGGTAATTATTTTTTTTTAAATTTGCCACTATTAAAATGTAAAACTTGTATTTATTATCATACTGAAGCCTAAGATTCATCAGTGCGTTTAAACATGGCAGTAGTTTAATATGGTCATAACTTCTTGTTACAATTAAAGAATTGCTTCAACGATTACACATGCACATTTTATTTAATTGTAGGCAATAATCCAACTTTCCTTTACCTTTACCCTATATGTTTCCTGAACTACGCTACAAAGCCGACCGACGCACCCTTGCGTTCGTGTTTATTTACTTCGCTGCAACTATTGCGGCTTGGTTCTTTTTTCCGGAGCAGTGGTATCTGCGGGTTCCCATCATTATGTTTTTAAGTGTATGGTCATTTTTTTGTGCGGTTATCGTGCACAATACCATTCACCATCCTATTTTCCGCAGTCGCGGCTGGAACAAAGCCTTTCAAGTGCTTATGAGCTTTACTTACGGCCATAGCGTTAGCGCTTATGTACCTGGGCACAACTTTAGCCACCACAACCACACCCAAACCGATAAAGACCGTATACGTACCCAAAAGGCCCGTTTCAAGTGGAATTTGCTTAATCAGCTGTTTTTCTTTTTTATCATGGCACCCGGCATCATGAAGGATGAGCAAGTTTTTAGCAACATGATG
>CAIOSU010000050.1 GCA_903861055.1 uncultured bacterium | reverse complement strand
GTTCATTACCAAAATATTTACGCTTGATGGGCAACTGAAAAAATACGAGACCTACATTTATAACCCCAAGGGCCAACTCATTGCCATCGAATCGTTCAATGGTAATGGGGATAACAATACGCACCAAGATATTTTTTTCAACGATAAGGATGAAAAGATAAAGCAAGTGGTTACGCTAAAACTACCTGAAGGCGAGAAGACCTATTGGCGCACCTGGGTATACGATAGCCTCGGGAATGTTGCCGAGTCGTATGTTTACGATGTAGACTCTATGCTGGCCAGTAGAGAAACGCTCAGTTATTATGAAGGCGATTCGGGCAAGTTGCATGTGCATAAGCTATTTATAGGTATGGATAGTTTGAAGTACTATAATGAATACGTATACGATGCACAAAAGCGCGATTCTATTTTATTTCGTTTCCGCCCGAACGTGGCTGGTGATAGTGTGGTGTACCAAAGTAAGTACCTATATACGTATGATGAAATGGGTAACGAGATAAGCAGAAAACTAATAAATGCCGAAGGCGAAGTTAGGGTCGAGTCTCGGTTTGAGTATATTTTTGATGACCACAAAAATTGGATTCAACGGATTGAGTATGTCGACGAGGAACCTAATGTGGTAAAAGTTCGCACCTTTACCTATTATGATTGATAAACCAGCAAAGCGCATTCGTCGCCCGTATAATAGCGTTTCTATTCCTATTGAGTTTTTGGAGCTTGACGAAGGCAGCAATCACGTAGTGGTTATTGGCTCGGTAAACGGGCACGAGTGCCGAATGATACTGGATACTGGCGCATCGCGTACTGTGGCCGACTTGGCTTTTGTAAATGAGGTGTTTCCCGAAATGGAAATGGAGGTAAATGAGCAGCCATCGGCAGGCTTGGGCACCAATACCATGGAGAGCCACTTTTTTATGGCAGAAGAAATTGCAGTTGGCAATAAAGTGTTGCAAGGGCAGCTATTGGCGGCACTTGACCTTAGTCATGTAAACGACACTTACCAAATGCTTGGCTTGCCGCGCATACACCTTGTATTGGGCAGCGATATATTGCGCGCCCACAAGGCTATAATTGATTATGGTAGCAAGCAACTTATTTTGGGTTAACATTGTCTGTAACGTAGGAGTATGTTGAAATTTGATGCCTTAGTGACTTTAGTCATTGTATAGTTTAAAATTTGCAGCTACATTTGTCATTAAGTTGAACAAGGTAAAGCACATATTAATCACAATAGCACTCATAGCTATTCTGTTCCATTCTGGGGCATACACGGCTGTTTTTGTCAATTTTCAAATCAACCAAAGTTACATTTCAACAACTTTGTGCGAAAACCGCTTTAGCCCTGAGTTGAACTGCGCGGGCAAATGTTACTTAAAAAAACAGTTCAACACTCAATCTCAACAAGAGACCGAAAGCGGAATGTTGACCGTTCAGCAAAATTTGGTTTGGCTTTCTTTCAGCCAAGAAGTGGATACTAAGCAAGTGATAGTTGAGGCCTCTGAAGCCCCAATCATGTATTTACAGTCATTAATCGATCAGCACCACACGGCACCGCGCCCGCACCCACCTTGCGAGGCATAATAGTAAACGAACGCTTACCGTTTTCTAAGTCTCAAATACAATAAATGAACTTTGGAATATTGAGTCGCCTATGGCTGATCATGCTATTGGTGGCAACGGTACAAGGCGTTTATGCTTGCGATGGGTGTAGTGCCAACTTGAGTATTTTCAATGCAGAATTGCAGCTCAACAGTAGCAAACATTCCATCGGGGTGCAGCATCAAAGTCGCTTTTTCAGCGCCACGCTTCACGAGTCGATGATCGACTATTTGAAGGGTCCTGCAAAAACCGACGATGGGCATGTGCACACCGAGCCGCAAGTAGAAACCCCTTACCGACAAATACAAACCGTTACCGACATTAGGGGCACCTTTTATGTGCACCCCAAGTGGAGCCTTATGGCCATTGTACCTATTACAGCCAAATTGCTGTTTAGGGATGATAACCAGTTTAGGGACGGCAAAAAACTAGAGCAGCACCAAGGATTGGGCGATGCTGTTTTGCTGGTGCAGTATCAGCTGCTCACCGAGGGCAAGCGCATGGAAACCAAGAAACTGATGCAGCGTTTGGTTTTGGGCGCAGGTGTTAAGCTGCCTACTGGCTC
>CAIOSU010000049.1 GCA_903861055.1 uncultured bacterium | reverse complement strand
GTCTTCTTTTCTCGTAAACTCCCTACAAGCGACTTGATGCTCTTATCAACTTGCAAGCGATTGTGTTTTTGCTCAGGTGTTTCTTCATTAGGCGTATCCTGCTCGCTCATGCTACTAATTTAACCAAAAGGATTTCATTCCACCCTATCTGCATTCACATAATACTTACCCTTATAAAAGTAAGCCACGGGTATAAACAGCACCGCGGCACCTAGCATGAGCACTACAAAAAAGTAATAGTACTCCGAGCCCATGTAGCGGTTATAGTCCATCGTTACCTCTTTTAATTTTGCTGGGTGGTTGGCTGGCATTTGATAAACAACAGGGTTGCCATCAATATCCAGTATTTCCAACTGGTTACTATTAAGGTCGTGCTTGCCAGCTATAAAGGTACCGCTAAGGTAAGAGGTGTCTATTTCACCATTTCCATTGTTACTGGTTTGGTATAGGGTTTTCACTTTTGGCAAGTCAATTCTATGGCCCTCTTCAATCGTTTTGTCGTCCAAGATGGTAATATACGTGCCAGTTTCAGTCGCGGAAATGCTCTCCACTTCAATTGGCGTGAGTATGGCATGGTTGACGATAATGGTAACCCCATTGCCCAAAGTTATGGCGATGTAGTACATCGCCATTATCAACGATTTAATGGCCAACGGGGCTTGGGTGTAGGCAAACTCCAGCGCCGTGATGCTTACCATAACCTCGCCCGCTGTAATGATGAAGTATGCCAATACTTGCCAGTAAAAGTGTACGGTTTGCCCGGCTTCCATCTGTGCATCTATCCAACCACTCACTACAAACGATATAGCGGTAACAAACAACCCGATGCCAATTTTACGCAAAGGACTTAATGGGAAAAGTTTGTTTAAGAAGGGGTAAACCACAAACGCGAACAACGGCGTAAGTGTAAGGATAAAAAAGGCATTGATGGCCTGTATTTGCGATGGGAGCACCTCAAAATGCCAAGGGCCAATATCAACGGTTTTATCCATTAAGCTGCGGCTGGCTTGCAGTACCCAAGTGCTCATGGTTTGGTCGTATAGGCTCCAAAATACCGCAATGAATATGAAGTATATCAGGCTTAAGCGAAACAGAATTTTAGCAGTTTCTGGCGTAAAAATTTGCTGTAAATAGGGCCAAAAACCAACGGGTTCAACGGTTATGTATTTGTCTCTGCCCAACCAAAATACCCAAGTGGCAATCAGCATCAAAAGGCCTGGAACGCCGAAGGCTATGTGTGGGCCATAAACATCGAGCAGCCAAGGAGTAAGCAATGCCGAGATAAACGCCCCCACGTTGATGGCCAAATAAAAATAGCCGAAAGCCTTCTCAAGCAAATGGCCATTTTTGGTGGTAAATTGGTCGCCAACATGCGAACCAACGGTTGGCTTAATGCCGCCTGAGCCAATGGCAATTAGTGCAAGTCCCCATGCCAAGCCCTCTTGATTTTCAAAAATAGCCAACACTAAGTGACCGAGGCAGTATACTATGCTTAAGGTAATAATGGTTTTGTACTTGCCCAAAAACATATCGGATAGCAGGGCGCCAAACAAAGGCAGAAAGTATACTGCCATGCCGAATAGGTGTATCCAAGTTATGGAGGTACCTTCACTCATGAACAGGTATTGGGTCATAAATACCGCAAGAATAGCTTTCATGCCATAATAGCTGAACCTTTCGGCGGCCTCGTTGCCAATTATATATGGTATGCCCTTGGGCATTTTACCTTGAGATTCGGCGTTGCTCATTGATTTTGACTGCAAGTTGTTGGGTGCTTATGAATCCTTGATAAACTAAACTATTTTGCGGGCTATTGGTTTGTTCAATTACCTATCTTATGTTTAGGTACGAATATACCGATAAACCTATTAACTGATACACTGACTAGCATGATTGATGTAACCACAAACAAGGCCACTAGACTGTTTTTAATACTAGGGGGTATTTTTATCACGAATGCCTTGGTGGCAGAGTTTATTGGGGTTAAAATATTCCAGTTGGAAGATACCCTTGGCATTGATAGAGCCAGCATTAATGTATTTGGTTATGACTTGTCGTTCCAGCTTACAGCAGGTGTTTTGTTATGGCCAGTAGTATTTATCCTTACCGATATTATTAATGAATACTACGGCAAAAAGGGTGTGCGCCTGCTTTCGTTTCTTACGGCTGGGCTGGTAGCTTATTCTTTCTTGATGATTTACTTGGGAGTGAGCACCGAACCTGCTGATTGGTGGGTGGGTAGTGCCCAAAACAAAGGAATAGCTGATTACAGCTTAGCTTACAATGCGGTATTCGGGCAAGGTTTATGGATTATTTGTGGGTCGTTGGTAGCCTTTTTAGTTGGCCAAATTTTGGATGTGTATGTTTTTCACAAGCTAAAGCAAGCCACGGGAGAAAAATTAATTTGGTTACGTTCAACTGGCTCTACTTTGGTATCGCAGTTGGTTGATAGTTTTGTTGTACTGTTTATTGCATTTTACATTGGCGCTGGTTGGCCCATAGAACAAGTGTTGGCCGTTTGTACAGTCAATTATATATACAAGGTTCTAATGGCCATTGGACTAACTCCATTCATCTACCTAATGCATAGTATAATTGAACGTTTCTTAGGGCATGATTTGGCCAAAGAAATGAAAGATAATGCCATGGAAAAGAGTGGAGGAGTGATTTAACCCTCAATCAACGTATAGTGCCAATCCCTTCAAGTAGGCACCTTCAGGGTGGAAAATGTTCACCGGGTGGTCGGCAGGTTGAGATAGGTGGTGCATAACCCGTATATTCCTACCAGCCTCAATAGCGGCGGCCACAATAGTATTGTAAAACAACTCCCTATCAACTACTTGAGAGCAGGAGAAGGTAAACAGTATACCTCCGGGTGCAAGTTTTTGCAAACCCATTACATTCAATCGCTTATAGCCTTGAACGGCACGATGCCGCGCCGATAAGTGCTTGGCGTATGCTGGTGGGTCTAGCACCATTACTTCATATGGCTCCTCAACTTGCTTCAGGAATTGCATTACGTCTTCGCAATAAGCCTCGTGGTTTTTCTCCACATCATTCAATTTGGCGTTTTCGTTGGTCCAGCCAATGGCTTTGCTGCTGCTATCAACAGAGTGCACCATGCTAGCTCCAGCCTTGGCGGCATAAATACTAAAACCACCAGAGTAGCAAAAGGCATTGAGTACGCTCTTCCCTTTTACATATTGGCCTAGCAATTCTCTGTTATCCCTTTGGTCAAGAAAGAAGCCTGTTTTTTGGCCGGTTTGCCAGTTTACTTTAAACTGATTGCCATGCTCATGCACCACTTCCTCCGCCAATTCGCCTTTAATAAAGCGCTCTTCGTGGTTGTTGGTGTCGGCAGGTTTAAGGTATATATTGGTCACGTTTGGCAACACTTCCTCAATAGCCTTAGCAACATCCGTAGCTGCTTTGCTCATACCTGGAGAGTGCGGCTGCACTACTACCGTGCTACCGTATACATCCACTACTAAGCCAGGTAAGCCATCTCCTTCGCCGTGTATCAAACGGAAACAGTTGGTGTCTTCTGTACCGGACAAGTTACAGCGTTTGCGGTAGTCGTATGCAGATTGTATTCTATTCTTCCAAAAAGTGGCATCCAGTTGGCGTTGCTCAAAGCTGAGTATGCGCACCATAATACTACCATTTGTATAATGCCCAGTAGCTAAGTAATTGCCTTTCGAGGTCCATACCTCTGCCACATCGCCTTCGCCTAACTTCGAGTCTATATTATAAATGGCACCCGAGAAAATCCAAGGGTGTTTGCGGTCAAGGGCTTGTTCTTTTCCGTTTTTCAGTATTAGCTTGGGATACAGGTTCATGGGTATGGATTACAAATTCAACATTGAAGGTTCAAAATTGCACAAAATAGCTGATGCCTTAATTATTTAAGCTGCTCGCTTATTACATACAGTGCATCTAGCACTTCTTGCTTTTTTAAAGCCGCTATAGGCAGGAGGTAGTTTCGAGCCCGCTCCAAATGGCTCGTTCGCTCTTCAATAGTATTAGAGTTCTGTCCTTGACGATAGAAGTACATACCTAAATGATATTGTACCGTAGTGTCTTTTAAGGTAAGGCCAGAGAGCATACTCCACAGTTTAGCGCTGTAATGCCCAGCGTAATATAAATCTTGAGCAAGTGCTTTTGAGCCGATGCTATCTTCAATCAAAGCTTCGTCAACTGCATGTTCGTAGCAGTCGGCTATTAACACAAACAGGCTATCGGGTACCCTGGTTATTGTTGCCATTATGGTTAGCCCATCAGCGTAAGCGTTGCATGAGGTGGCGAGCCAATTGTTATTCTTTATGCCAAAAAGCAATAAACTTTGTTTGAAAAGCTCCTGATACAACTTACCCTTAGCTAATTGGTATTGGTATGAGCTTAAAATGGTTGAGTCGGTTATGCCGTCTATATAGGTCTTGGCTTCAATTATGCGTCCATTGTTTATAAAGGTGTTCAGCGTATCTAGGGTTTGTGCAGGTGTATAAAAACTACCTAAACAAAAGATCAACGTAAGTATGAAAGGTCTCAAAAACAAAAAGGCTTATCTTATAGTAAAGATAAACCTTTTTACAATTTGGCATTCATTGGTGGTCCCTATGTAATCGGCTCAGCTACCTGTAAGACGCAACACGATAGAGCGATCTGCTTTTATCTTTTCAGGCAATTGCAAATAACCACGGTTGTGCACTTCAAGGCCATCGCGACCATAATAAGAGCGTTTGCAAATTACATTGCACAAGGGCTTGGTATTATAAACTAACAAGCAAAGAATTTCTTCGGCAATTTGTTGATTGATAACATTGTGTATGTTGCTGATGATTACTCCTGTAGAGATGGTAACCTTTTTGCTATCTAGGTTGAAAATTTGCATACATTCATCTACTTCATGAACCAAGTTCAAACCGTGGCACATGCCCAAATACTGAACTTGACCATCCATCTCCAATGCGAAAAAGTGAATATCTTCTGCATCCAACAATTCGCTCTTCGAAATCTCTTCCCATAAAATGAAATAATTTTTCATAACATCCCAGTTTACAACTCTCAGCAAATCCTAATGATTATAAGTAAATCTACCGGATAAGTTACCGAAAACTATAGACAAGATACTAAAGATGGTGCCACAGCAAAAAGCAATCAAATAATGCTAAGGTGTTGAAAATGAGGCGTAAAATATAGATTTCCCAGATTATTTTCTGACACAGAACGATTGGGCAGGATTTGCAGATAGTGGGACTTATCGCCAATAATGTTTTCCGTTCCAAAAATCAGAAGTGCAAATGTTAAATAAAATAGTTGGCCTGTCAAGTAAACGGCGAATTTTTGTTTTCGAATGGATTGAAAGTATGCGAAATTTGGCGCTATTGTTACCTTTGCATAAATAATATTTTTAATTCAAATGTAAAATAATCTTAGCATCAATTCTCCTTCGGGAGCGGAATGGTAACTTTCAGTATCCAATCTTCAAACACCTGCCCGATATAGAAACTGTTTCCGAAGGCAACGGCTACCGAATTGCCGCTAATTTTTGAGCCATCGTTTGCAAATAACTCCTCAGTTTTGCCATTATCGAGTTTTATCAAATACACGATACCTGGAGATGGGTTTTTACTGTTTTTGGCGTGTTTCAAAAATTTACCCGCTTTTGGGTGGGCTGCAATTATTACATGGTCGGCATTTACTTGGCTTATATTATCAAGGCCATTTAGTTTGGCCACATTGCGGTTGTATAGCAGGCTGCCATCTGTTTGGCGGCGGTATTCGGCAAGCATTTTTCTTTGAGTAGTTGCTATGTAAATCAAATCGTTTGTTATCAAAATACCATTGGCGTATGCCAGTTTTTTGTCGTTTGCATTAATACATTGCCCAGCTCCATTGCAATATACAATTCGGCTTGTGCGAATTTTAAATAATTTCTCCATCAACCAACCAAACCCCATTCTAGCTCGTTTGCTATCGTTTGTCGCATAAAAGCTTTCGTCGGGCAATCCCGCTACGTCGTTTGGCGAGATGATGGTTTTATCGGTTTGCTGATACCGAAATACAAGGGTATTGCCTTTTACTTCATACAGCAATATGCTATTTTTTTTGCCAGCCTCTGTTTCTTCATGGTTAACTACAAACAACAATGCCGCCCCATTACTGCCTTTTACTAAATCAATACCATGAGGGTGAAACAATAAATCGGTAGGCTCACCTGTTCTTACAAGCGTATCTTTACTGTTGTCTTTTATGTTTAAGGATACTATTTCCCCAAACATTGGCAAGCCTTTTCGCCTTTGACTGCACGATACCAACAGGCGCTGTTGTCCGTTAAGCGTATCCAAAACTAAGTCTTCGGTGCCTGGGCCAATATGTATGGTCTCTTCTTTTAGGTTTGGGGGCTGGGCAAAGGTTATAGTGGCAAAGGCAATAAGCAATGCAGCAGTTAGTTTTAGTTTCACTTTGTTTCCTTTTCGGTTGGGTTAAGTTTTAACAACAAGGTATCAGCTTCAATAAAACCATTGGCCTCAACATATACTTCTTCAACGGTACCATCTTCAAATGCTTCAATGGTATTCTCCATTTTCATGCTGTTGATTACCAACAGGCCATCACCGGCTTTTACTAAATCGCCGGGTTTTACCAACACTTGAACAACTTGGCCCGGCATAGGCGCTTTGTATGAGCCAGGTACATTTTCAATTTCAGCCTCTTGGAAACGCAGTACTTCCTTCAATTTCAATTCGCCATACTCTGGGTGGTGCACCCAGGTGCTATTGTTGCCTGCCGATACCGTGAATCGTTTCCTATAGCCATTCCACTCCAATACCAACTGCTCCGGAGTACTAGACACTATTCTTACCGTGGCCTTTTCTTCGTTTACCGATACGATAAATAATTGATTGTGATATCGATACTCTAGTTTAATTAACTCTTCTTTCCAAGTATAGCTTTGTACTTGTCCACGATAAAAACTATTTCTAAATCCTGAAGGAATACTGTGCATAACAGTTCTTTCGGTTTGTCTCACCAACCAAGCGGTAAGAGCTGCTGCGGTGGCACTTTCTATTAAAACCTGATTGTTTGGTATTCTTGGTTCGGTCAACTCTGGATGTTGGTCGAGGTAGCGGGTGTCAAAATCTCCGTCAGCAAATCCTTTATCATTTAACACTTCTATCAAAAACGCCTTATTAGTGGTAAGGCCAGTGAGCACCGTTTTTCGCAAAGCATTGGACATTATGCGCAACGCATCGTTACGGTCGTTGCCTTTGGCTATCACTTTAGCAATCATAGGGTCGTAGAATACATCAATAGTCGAACCACTTACTACTCCAGTGTCGTATCTCATGGCTTCGCTGGCATATGGCAAAAAGTGACGAATTGTGCCCGTTACGGGTAAGTAGTTGTTGTATGGGTCTTCGGCGTATAGGCGGCATTCAATAGCATGGCCGGTTGCGATTAAATCCTCTTGCTTGAAAGCAAATGGTTTACCTTCGGCTACTTCAATTTGTAGCCTTACCAAATCAAGGCCTGTAACAGTTTCGGTAACTGGGTGCTCTACTTGCAAACGGGTGTTTACTTCTAGAAAATAGAAATCGCCCTTTTTATCTAAAATAAACTCAACCGTACCGGCATTGTCGTAAGCAACGCTGCGCGCTGCATTTATGGCAGCCTCGGCCATTTTGGCGCGCAATTTGGGTGTAAGGGCAGGAGAGGGGCTTTCTTCAATTATCTTCTGGTAGCGGCGCTGTATCGAACAATCGCGTTCGAATAAGTGAATGATATTGCCATGCTGATCGCCAAATACCTGAAATTCAATATGCCTGGCATCGTCAAAGTACCTTTCAATTAACAAAGTATCATCACCAAATGCCGATTTTGCTTCACGTTTAGCGGCTTCAATTTCTTTTACTAGATTTTTGCTCTCACGCACAATGCGCATCCCTTTACCGCCGCCGCCTGCGGAGGCTTTAAGCAAAAGTGGAAATCCTACCTTTTCTGCCTGTTGGGCCAAATTATCTGTTGATTGGTCGTCGCCATCATAGCCTGGTACGGTGGGCACGTTAAACTTTTGCACCAATTGCTTAGATCGTTTCTTGTCACCCAAAGCATTGATGGCACTAGGTTTTGGGCCAATGAAAATGATACCCGCTTCTTGGCATTTGGTTGCAAATGTTGCGTTTTCTGAAAGAAAACCATAACCAGGATGAATGGCATCGGCACCTGTGCGTTTAGCGGCTTCAATTACCGTATCCATTAACAAATACGACTCAGATGGTTGGTATCCACCAATTCGAACTGCTTCATCTGCTTGCTTCACGAATAAAGCATGCTCATCCGCATCTGAAAATATAGCTACTGTATAAATGCCCATGCTTTGGCAGGTGCGCATTACCCTTATGGCAATTTCTCCACGGTTGGCAATTAATACTTTTTTGATAGTACGGTGATTAGACATTTTGTATGATTTCGATGTCAGG
>CAIOSU010000048.1 GCA_903861055.1 uncultured bacterium | reverse complement strand
TTGTAAAGCACGCTCAAGAATCTGAGGCTTAAGAATTAGCCTTTCAACTTTATTTTGTAGCCAGCATCTTGCAAGATGCTGGCTACAAAATAAAGTTGAAAGGCTAATTCTTAAGCCTCAGATTCTTGAGCGTGCTTTACAAAAATAACTTGGTGGTTGCCTGCACGGTATTTACGTTCCAACAATCCTTTGGTTTCCAAATCGTTTTGTACTGCTTTTGTTAATGCAACTGCATCTCCCTTTACTTTGCCACTTAACTCATTAAACGACAAGCGGGTAAGTTCAGGCATGCTCAGTGCTTGGTGCGTTTCCATTATAGTTAGCACGGTTTCTCTCACCACGGTATAGTCATCTGGGCTCATTTCCATGCCTTGCTGACCTGAAGGGTGCTTTGTTGTAATGTGATTTGACATAAGTAAAAAATTTATTTGTGTATATTCATAACAGTAAAAAATACTGTTTTAGTTCCGTAAACCTAGTTTATTGAGGCGAAGTGAACTAAGTTAATGAAAAATGTGGGCAATGCGAATATTTATTTTAGTTTGAGCCATATTGCAACCAATTTGCTTTGCTTCGGTAACAAAGTGCACCTGCAGTCAATTATTAGTATTTATTATACAGCATCGACCAAATGCCCTATCTTTGCCCGCTAAAATTTAAACGAAAATGCCACTTGAACTTAGTGAAGGCGCTTACTCGTTGCGCGGCATAAAAGTTGCCGACTTGTGCGAGCAATATGGTACACCCGTGTATGTGTACGATACCGAAACCATTAAAAATCAATACGAACTATTGATAAAATCGTTTAAGGGAGCCAACATTAAGGTAAAGTACGCATGTAAGGCATTAACCAACCCCAATATTCTTCGCTACATTAAAAGCTTAGGCGCAGGGTTAGATACGGTAAGCATACAAGAGGTGCAAATAGGCCTCGCTGCCGGTTTCGAGCCTGCTGATATTATATATACTCCCAACAACGTAAGTCTCGATGAGATAAAGCAGGCCGTTGATTTGGGTGTGCACATCAACATCGACAATATTAGTATACTAGAGCAGTTTGGCAATTACTACGGCAGCAAGGTGCCCGTGTGTATTCGCGTCAATCCGCATATTATGGCGGGTGGCAACGTTAAGATTAGTACTGGGCATATTGATAGCAAATTCGGTATCAGTATATACCAATTGAGGCACGTAGAGCGGGTGGTAAAAACAACAGGTATAAGGGTTCAGGGCGTGCATATGCACACGGGTTCCGATATATTGGATGTTGGCGTATTTAGCCGTGGCGCCGAAATGTTATTCGATGTGGCAAGAGACTTTAAAGACTTAGAGTTTTTGGACTTCGGCAGCGGATTTAAAATACCCTACAAGCCCGGCGATATGGGCACCGATGTGCAAGAGTTGGGCAAAACCCTTTCGGTACGCTTTAATGAGTTTTGCAAGGAGTATGGTCGCGATTTGGAGCTTTGGTTTGAGCCAGGCAAATTTATCGTGAGCGAAGCGGGTTACTTTTTTGCGAAAGTAAACGTCATCAAACAAACCACGGCTACCGTGTTTGTGGGCATTGATACAGGTTTGAACCACCTGATACGCCCAATGTTTTACGATGCCTACCATCACATTATTAATGTAAGCAACCCAACCGGAACCGAGCGCATATATACCGTAGCAGGCTATATTTGCGAGACCGATACTTTTGCTTGGGACCGCAAGATAAACGAAGTGCGTGAAGGTGATATACTGGCCTTTTACAATGCGGGTGCTTATGGGTTTACCATGGCAAGCAATTACAACAGCCGCCCACGCCCTGCCGAGGTAATGATTTACAACGGCAAAGACCATCTGATACGCAAGCGCGAAACGCTGGAAGATTTGAACAGGAATGTGGTGGAAGTGGAGATGTAATATTTTGGGTTTTGGATACTTGCTTTACCTGCATTGGTATACCTAATTTATGTTTTAATGGCAGTGTTGAAAAATAGACTGCGCTTAGGTTTTTTGGAGTTGAAGTTGAATTCTGAAGAATGCTAGCAGCCTGATTGATTATTGCTTTTTTATAATAACAAAATCATTCAATAACAAGGCTTTGTATAAAATTGCAGGTCGACTTCCATTCAAAAACTATACCTATAGTACTTCATCTGGTCCAAAAATAACGTCCGTGAAAAAAAATAATATTTTGTTGCGCTTTATGCTTTTTTGCCCCTTTTTTTCACTATATTCATGGCATGGTTGAAGGGCAATCTTCCATATCTCCGTGCAGGTAAATTCTTACGGAAAAGTCAACTGAAATTCGATTTTTTTTTGAAATAATTTTTGCTGAACTTCACACCCCCTTGAAAAAGGGGTGCGAGATTCAAAGCCTTTTAACCTTTTTAATAAAAACAGTTTATGTACATGGAAACAACCTATGAAGATGTATGGAAAAACTGTCTAAAAATTATTCGGGATAATGTTAGCTTACAATCGTTTAAGACTTGGTTTGAGCCTATTAAGCCAGTAAGGCTAGAGAATAGCGTGCTTACCATTCAAGTGCCCAGCCAGTTCTTTTACGAATGGCTAGAAGAGCACTATGTAGGTTTGCTGCGCAAAACTATAAAGCGCGAACTTGGCATTGATGCACGATTGGAGTACCGTATTGTAGTAGATAATAGTGCAGGCAATGCTAAACCGTTCACGGTAAACTATCCAAACTACAACACGGGCAACAACAAAAACCCTGAAGTAGCTGCACCATTAGTTATGGGTAACTCAATTAAAAACCCGTTCATCATTCCGGGATTGAAGAAGGTGAACATCGAATCGCAATTGTCGCCTGCTTACAACTTCGACAATTTCGTGGAAGGTGATTGTAACCGTTTGGCCCGCTCTGCTGGATTTGCCGTGGCTACCAAGCCACCGGGAACTACCGCATTTAATCCTTTAGTGGTTTATGGTGGGGTTGGTTTGGGTAAAACACACTTGGTGCAAGCTATCGGAAATCAGTTTAAGCAACATTTCCCGAACAAGACAGTTTTGTACGTTTCATCTGAGAAATTTACCAACCAGTTTATCGAGGCATTAAAGAACAATGCCGTTAACGACTTTATCCATTTTTACCATCTTATTGATGTGTTGATTGTGGATGACATCCAGTTTTTTGCCAACAAAGACAAAACCCAGGACATATTCTTCCACATTTTCAACCACTTGCACCAAGGCGGCAAACAGTTGATACTGACCAGCGACCGAAGCCCGCGCGATTTGGAAGGTATGGAAGAGCGTTTATTGAGCCGTTTTAAGTGGGGGCTATCTGCCGATTTGCAAGTGCCTGATTTCGAGACCCGTATCGCTATTCTTGAGAAGAAGATGTATGCCGATGGCATTGAATTGCCACGCGAAGTAGTTGAGTTTGTAGCCTACAACATCAATACCAACATCCGTGAGCTGGAAGGTGCCTTAATATCGCTTTTGGCCCAAGCATCTCTGAACAAAAAGGAGATTGATATTGAGCTAGCGAAGAAAATCATCAAGAACTTTGTGAAGAGCATTAGCCGCGAGGTATCTATTGAGTACATACAGAAAACCGTATGCGAGCACTTTGAGATACCCATGGACAAGCTTAAAGAAAAGACCCGCAAACGTGCTATCGTTCAAGCGCGCCAGCTATCTATGTTCTTGGCAAAAAACTTCACTAAGAATTCACTTAAAGTTATTGGTAAGCATTTCGGTGGACGCGACCACAGCACCGTAATACATTCTTGCCAAGCAGTGCAGAATTTGATTGATACCGACGGCGAGTTCCGCGACAGTGTTAAGGAAATCCAGAAAAAAATCCAATTGAGCATTACCTAAACACAATCAAACAACCAACAATCCAGAACTAATATGGGGCTAGTACGAAAGTACTGGCCCTTTTTATTATTCGGGGCAATCATAGGCGTAGTAAAGCAATGCAATATGAACAGGTGCTGTACCGTTATTGCTACAAAGAGGTTATTATAAGCCTCCAATCTGTGGAAACTACCTAAAACCAACCCCGATATTGATATTAACTTTACTATTCGGAATTGCGTGTAAATTCCACAAACGCTGATAATAACTTAACTATGGGATTGACAACTTTGTTGCTTCAAGTGGATTCAACAGCTGGTAGCGCGATAATACAGAGTACGGGCGGCGATTCTTTTGTCTCTTACTTGGAATTTATGATGAAGGGTGGGGTAATGATTATCCCTATTTTTATCCTGCTTTTCCTGTGCTTCTATATTATTATAGAAAGGTTGCTTACCATCACCAAGATGGCCAAGCACGACCCAAAACTTATTGATGAGCTAGTGCGCGAGCTTAAAGCCGGCAAACTAGAGGAGGCTATAAGAATTTGCGAGCGCTCGCCAAACTCCCAAAGCAATATATTAAAGAGCGCTGTAAGCGTTATAGGTGCACCCATACACGAGATTGAACTGGTGATGGAGCGCGCTATGAATATCGAGATTGCAAGAATGGAGAAGGGCTTGGGCTACTTGGGCCTAATTGCCAGTATCGCCCCTATTTTAGGGTTTATCGGCACCATCCTTGGTGTAATCAACATCTTTTATTCCATCTCCATTACCGAAGACATAAGCATCGGCAGTATTTCTGGCGGTCTTTACGAGAAAATGATAAGCAGCGGCGCTGGCCTAGTAGTAGCCGTGGTGGCTTATTCAGGCTACCACCTATTTAACATCAAGATTGACAACTTCTCGCTTAAGGCCCAACAACAAGCGCTTAGCTTTATACATACCATTTTAAAGCCCGGACAATGAAAGCTAGAAGGAACAAACGCTTCGCGATGGAAATCCCCACGGGATCGCTGAGCGACATCATGTTTTTTTTGCTGCTATTCTTCCTCATAATCTCTACGCTGGCCAACCCCAACGTTATTAAGCTCTCTTTGCCCAAAGCCTCTACCTCCGACCAAACGAACAAGAGCCACATAACCTTGGCCGTAACGGATGACAAGCGGTATTTTATAGACAAAACCGAGGTAGGAATTGATCAGTTGGAGAGCTCACTGGCCAATGTAACCGGCGGTACCGATGACAAAACCATCATCCTACGTATACCATACAACCTACAAGTACAGGATATGGTTGACGTGCTACAAATAGGCTCAAAGCTAGGCCTGAACTTTGTGATTGCTACGGATAAGAAGTAGGAGTTGTTAAAGTAATCTACTTCTGTTTTAAGGTGATGACCCCAAAGTGTTATGGTGGGCGTAGTCAAAATATCTGTAGTATAAGTGGCATTTACGCTTTCTATCTTTTACTTTTAATGATATAGCGTTACCGTATTCGTATTTCCGATAGTTCGACTACGCTTAGAATGACACCCAATATAATGTCGTTCAAGGATTGAACGCTTGCCTTTGTTCAATATTAACAAGTTGCATGCAATAGTTTGCCACATCAATCAGCCAAAAATCACCCCTTTACAACTCCACCAATAAATAGTATCTTTGCACCCTTGTACAATTGGGAAACCAATCCGTTGGGTTTGGTGTTCTTATTCTTGCTTATAAAAGATAAAATTAAGTATAACCGTGAACGTAACTGCAACATCTGGCGAACAACATACCGCCATCCTCTCTATCAAAATTGAGCAAGCTGACTACCAGCCACGTATTGAAGAAGCACTAAAAAACCTACGTAAAAAGGTTGACCTTAAGGGTTTCCGTAAAGGCATGGTGCCTCCAGGTTTGGTTAAAAAAATGTACGGCACCGGCGTATTGGCCGAAGAGCTGGACAAAATGATTAACGAGCAGCTTGATAAGCACATTAAGGACAATAACATAAACATGTTGGGCCAACCGCTACCTAAGCACGCCGACCAGCAGAATATCGACATTAATAGCCTTGGCGACTTTGAATTTGCTTTTGAGATTGGCATGGCACCAGCATTTGAGTTGCCTTACATTTCCAAAAAAACGGTAGCTACACGCTATAAAATTGCCGTTGACAATGTTATTGTTAACGAAGAGGTAGACGCTTTGCGCAAACGTTTTGGCACCACCACCAACCCTGAAGATGGTGCTGTAGAAGAAACCGATGTAATTGTGGTGAAACTACAAGAGCTTGAAGGTAAGAAGGTTAAAGAAGGTGGCATTGAGAACAGCACCGCCATTGGTGTTGATATGCTTACCGATGAAGCTAAAAAAGAAGTGGTTGGTCTTACCCTCGGTGCTAGCGCCGATGTAAACATCTTCAACTTCTTGGCCGGCAAAACCCACGAAGAGGCTGCTAAACACCTTTTGAATGTAACAGAAGGCTACCCTGAAGGTGCAGGAGATAAATACCGTGTAACGTTGGAAAAAATCAATCGCCAAGCACCAGGCGAATTGAACCAAGAGTTGTTTGACCAAGTATTTGGCCCCGGCGCGGTAGAAGGCGAAGCCGCATTTTTGGACAAACTGCGCGAGGAAATTGAAAAATCGTTTGACCACGAGGCGGAGCAAAAATTTGGATACGACCTATTAGAGCAACTGCTTGACCAAACTGAAATTTCATTGCCTGATGATTTCTTGAAACGCTGGATTAAGCACAGCAACGAGAAGCCAGTAAGCGATGATCAGATAGCCGAAGAGTTTGATGCTTTTGCCCGCAGCCTGCGCTACCAGCTTATTGTAAACAAAATAAGCAAGGACAACGATATCAAGGTTTCTCAAGAAGAGGTTAAAGAACGCACTCGCCAGCAAATATATGCCCAGTATGCACAGTACTTTGGCGGTATGGACGTGGACAAGGTGTTGGATGAGTGGGCCGACGGTATGCTTAAAAAGCGTGAGCATGTAGAGAAAACCTACCAACAAGTGCTCGACGAAAAATTGATTGCTTTCATCAAAGAACAAGTATCTATTGATGAAAAAACTGTATCATTGGAAGAATTCAAAAACTTGAACAAGCCAGAAACCGTATGAACCACTATAAAGAGTTCATGAGCTACGCGGTTAAAGACCGTCAGCTTAGTAGTATGCACGTTGAAAGCGCGCTGAAAAGACAATTTACCAACCTTACTCCATACATCATTGAAGAGCGTCAATTGAACATCGCCCAAATGGACGTTTTCAGTCGCTTGATGATGGACCGTATCCTATTTTTAGGTAGCGGTGTGGACGATTATGTGGCAAGTGTATTGCAAGCCCAATTGTTGTTCTTGGAAAGTACCGACCCTAAGAGCGACATCCAAATCTACATCAACAGCCCAGGTGGTATGGTGTATGCTGGTTTGGGTATTTACGATACCATGCAGTACATTAGCCCCGATGTGGCAACTATTTGCACTGGTATTGCTGCCAGCATGGCTGCCGTATTGTTGTGTGCTGGTGCCGAAGGTAAGCGCACTGCATTGAAACATAGCCGTGTAATGATTCACCAACCACTAGGTGGTGCAGGTGGTCAAGCCAGCGATGTGGAGATTACAGCAAACGAGATATTGAAGTTGCGCGTAGAACTATACGACATTATTGCGAAACATTCAGGCCAAACTTTCGAAAAAGTGGAGCAGGATAGCGATCGTGATTACTGGATGAAGGCTGATGAAGCACTTGCATACGGTATGATTGATGAAGTGCTAGAGCGTAAAAAGCCTTAATTTAAATTGCAACAGATGAAGCGGGATAAAGGTTACAAGTGTTCTTTTTGTGGACGCAACAAAGAGGAAACCATGATCCTCATTGCGGGCCTAGAGGGGCATATTTGTGAGAACTGTGTGGCCCAAGCCCAGCAGATTATTGATGAAGAGCTATATCAGCAAGATCAGAAGTTTCAGTTCAGTTTGGCCAAATCAATTAAGCCAAAGGATATTTTCAGTTTTCTTAACCAGTACGTTATTGGTCAGGATGATGCCAAAAAATTCCTTGCAGTTGCCGTATACAACCACTACAAGCGCCTAAACCAAAAGCACGACGACGATGTAGAAATCGAAAAGTCGAACATTGTGATGGTGGGCCAAACCGGCACTGGTAAAACCCTTTTGGCACGCACCATTGCCCGTTTCCTCAACGTTCCTTTTACTATTGTTGATGCCACAGTGTTTACCGAGGCAGGCTATGTTGGCGAAGACGTGGAGAGCATCCTAAGCCGCCTATTGCAGGTGTGCAACTATGATGTAAAGCTTGCCGAGAAAGGTATTATTTATATCGATGAGATTGATAAGGTGGCCCGCAAAAGCGACAACCCATCCATCACTCGCGACGTGAGCGGCGAAGGCGTGCAGCAATCGCTATTGAAGCTATTGGAAGGCAGCGATGTGCAAGTACCACCGCAAGGCGGCCGCAAGCATCCGGAGCAGAAAATGGTGAAAATCAATACCCAGAACATCCTGTTCCTTTGCGGCGGTGCGTTTGATGGTATTGAGCGCATTATTGGTAAGCGCATGAACCAACAGGCTATCGGTTTCAAATCGAGAGAGAAGGATAAGGAAGTAGTAGACCGCGACAACCTGTTGCAGTACATTAGCCCAGCCGATTTGAAAACATTTGGTTTAATACCGGAGTTGATTGGTCGCTTGCCAGTATTGGTGCATCTTGACCCGCTCGACCAAGCTACGCTTCGCGCCATCCTTACCGAACCTAAGAATGCGCTGATTAAGCAATACCAGAAGCTATTTAAATTGGAAGGTATTGAGCTGGAGTTTGCCGATGATGCCCTTGATTTTATTGTAACCAAAGCCGACGAGTTTAAGCTTGGCGCGCGCGGCTTGCGCTCTATTTGCGAGGCCATTATGACCGATGCCATGTTTGATATGCCCTCGCAAGAAGGTTTGAAACACTTTATTGTTACCGAAGAGTATTGCAAAGAGAAACTGCGCCACGAGATAATGAATAAATTGAAGGTGGCGTAAATTAGTCCATAGTCCACGGTCGATAGTCCATGGATAAAATATACCGAACGGGTTAGTTGCGCAGGCAGCCGACCCGTTTTTTGTTTGGGCAAACTTATTCGGGCTTGGAAATATAATCGGCGTACCTGTTAGGTTAGGTTAAAATGCTAAACCTTTCGTTTGGCAACATTGGTTTATATACTACGAATATCTATTTTACGTTCAATCGTTACAAACTACCACCAATGGAAAAACCATCCTTTTTAGAGCGTGCCAACAATTGGGTTCGCAACTCGGTTACGCTTCGCTTAGTTACCATGGGTATTCTTATTCTGTTGCTATTAATACCTGTAAATATGGTGGAAAGCCTGATAAGGGAACGCGAGTACCGCAAGGAGGATGCAGTGAAGGAAGTAAGTGGCAAATGGGGCAATGAGCAAATAGTGGCAGGCCCTGTGCTTACAGTGCCTTATCTTGAGTACAATAAGCAATATAACAACGATACGAAAGAATATATACTGGTGCCTACCCGCAGGTATGCCCATTTTTTGCCAGAAGCCTTGAACGTTGATGGCGAAATTTCACCAGAAATAAGATACCGTGGAATATACAAAGTAGTGGTTTACAAGGCCGCCCTCAAAATAACAGGTGCCTTTAACAGGCCAAATTTTGCTGAGTGGAAAGTATCGGATAATGATGTGTTGTGGGGCGAATCGTTTGTATCGCTGGGGCTTACCGACTTAAGAGGCATACAACAAAACGTGGATTTAGGCTGGAACAATCAAACATACTCTTTTAACCCTGGTGTAGAAACAAATGAAGTGATTACAACCGGCATCAGTGCCATGTTGCCCATTGATACATCAAAAGTGAGCAATACGTACAGCCTAAATTTAAACTTTAACGGTAGCAGCTTGCTTGAGTTTTTACCATTGGGTAAAACCACTACCGTAAACATTACCTCGCCGTGGGCAACGCCTAGCTTCGATGGTGCTTTCTTGCCTGATGAGCGCGATGTGACCGAAAAAGGCTTTACGGCCATGTGGGATGTGTTGCACCTCAATCGCCCGTACCCACAAAGCTTTAGGGGCGCAGCAACGGGGTTAGATGGCTCAGCTTTTGGAGTAAAGCTCATTTTGCCTGTTGATGAGTATCAAAAAAGTATGCGCTCGGCCAAATATGCTGTTATGTTTATCGTGCTCACGTTTATCATCATTTTCTTTGTGCAGATAATGTACAAGGTGCGCGTGCACCCCATACAGTACATTATTGTAGGCTTGGCGCTATGTGTGTTCTATACCTTGCTCATTGGCCTATCAGAGTATATCCCTTTTGCTTATAGCTATTTAATCTCTAGTGTGGGCATCATTACCTTGATAACCCTCTATAGCCAGACCATTTTTCATGTTAAGCGCATTACCGCCCTTATAGGCTTGCTGCTAGCGGTGCTTTACCTGTTTATCTTCACCATCGTTCAAATGGAAGATTTTGCCTTGCTGATGGGTAGTATCGGCCTATTTATAGTATTGGCTACCATTATGTACCTATCGCGCAAAATCAATTGGTATAATATTGAGAAGTAGCAATCAACATCAGCTAACTAACTATTAGGTGGTCTCCATATCTTAGTTTGGTCGGCGGAGGGCATCGCCCTATGGCAGTAAGTATCTCCGACATTTTGTCATAAACTACCCCGTGGCACGGGCTTTGATTTGCCCATGCTACATACCTATTTTCATTAACCAATAACTGCTATAACAATGACCCTAGAGACCGGACACATACAGGTACAGACCGAAAACATTTTCCCGATAATCAAGAAATTCCTGTATTCTGATCACGAGATTTTCTTGCGCGAATTGGTGAGCAACGCTGTGGATGCTACCGAAAAGTTAAAAAAGCTATCATCGCTGGGCCAAGTATCGGGCGAGCTTGGTAGCATCAATGTTTCTATCATCATTGATGAGGCTGCCAAAACCCTCACCATTAGCGACCGTGGCATTGGCATGACGGGCGAAGAAGTGAAAAAGTACATCAACCAGATTGCCTTCAGCAGCGCTACTGAGTTTTTGGATAAATTCAAAGAAGCCGATGCGGGTGACAAAACCAACATCATCGGTCATTTTGGCTTGGGCTTTTATAGTGCCTTTATGGTGGCCGATCAGGTAGAAATTATTACCCGCAGCTATAAAGAGGGCAGCACCCCTGTGAAATGGAGCTGCGATGGTAGCCCAAATTATACCATTGAGGATGTAGAGAAGGAGGAGCGCGGCACAGATATAGTATTGCACATTAACGAGGAGAACAAAGAGTACCTAGAGCAAATTCGCGTAGAAACGCTATTGAACAAGTATTGCAAGTTTTTGCCAGTGCCCATTCAGTTTGGTACCAACGAGCATACCGAGAAAGTTGGTGAGGGCGGTGATGCCAAGGAGGAAACCATGGTTACCCCAAACATCATCAATAACCCTGATCCTGCTTGGATTCACCAGCCGAGTGAGTTAACTGATGAAGATTACCAATCTTTCTACAAAGAGCTATACCCTTACAGCGAACCACCGTTGTTTTGGATTCATTTAAACGTTGATTTTCCGTTTAACCTTACCGGTATTTTATACTTCCCTAAGGTGGGCAACAACTTCGAGATGCAACGCAACAAGATTCAGTTGTACAGCAACCAAGTATTTGTAACCGATGCAGTAGAGAACATTGTACCAGAGTTTTTGATGCACCTGCACGGTGTTATCGATTCGCCAGATATCCCGCTAAACGTATCGCGTAGCTATTTGCAAAGCGACCCGAACGTGAAGAAGATTAATGCCCATATTACCAAAAAAGTTGCCGATAAACTGAATGAACTGTTTAACAATAGCCGTGAAGATTTTGAAACCAAATGGGATCAAATTGAGCTGTTCGTGAAATTTGGCATGATAAGCGACGACAAGTTTTATGACCGTGCCAAAGGCTTTTGTCTGTTGAAAAACACTGAGGGCAAGCACTTCACTTTTGAAGAGTATACGGAGCACATTAAGGCCACCCAAACCGACAAAAACGGACAGGCTGTTATTTTGTATGCCACTAACACCGAAGACCAAGATGCTTTTGTACAGGCGGCCAAAACCCGCGGCTACGATGTGCTGGTGCTAAGCAACCTGCTTGATAACCACTTTATTAACCAATTGGAAGGCAAGCTGGAGAAAACAAGCTTTAAGCGCGTGGATGCCGATACCTTGAGCAATTTGATTGAGAAGGACGAAAAGCAAGAATCGGTGCTGAGTAAAGAAGAAGAAGAAAAGGTGCAGCACATTTTTACCGATGCCATTAGCGATGCGCACGTAACGGTGCTTACTAAGGCGCTTAGCCCCGACGACCAACCGATATTGATAACTAAACCCGAATGGATGCGCCGAATGAAGGACATGGCTGCCGTTAGTGGCGGTGGTGGCGGCATGGGCTTCGGAAACTTGCCCGATCAGCTGAATTTGGTAATAAACACCAACCATCCGCTAATTGGCAAAGTACTGAATGCGGAAGGCGAGGAGCAAGGCAAACTCACTACCCAGCTATACGATTTGGCCCTACTAAGCCAAAACCTATTGCGCGGCCAAAAACTCACTGAGTTTATTAAGCGTAGCGTTGGTTTGATGAATTAATTTTTATTCTGGAGAGATGAATAGAAAGGGCCGCCCAGTGGGTGGCCTTTTTTGCAACTCGAAGAAAAACGAACCAATTAAATGTACAAATTGGGTACAAATGGAAATGTAAAAAGGGTTGTTGTTTGTTCTGGTTTTTATCGGCAATAAAATATTACTGGTCTAGCTAATTAAGCAAAACGCGAGACTGTTAAGCAAAAAAAAAGGCCGTCCTGATTAATCAGCACAGCCTTTTCGTTTTTTGTTCAGGGATTACTGAGCTACAGTTGAATCCACAGTGCTAGCAGCAGCAGTGTCAACAGGAGCAGTTTCAGTTACAACTGGCTCTTCCACAACTGGTGCAGTTACAGCAGTAGTGTCAGTAGTAGTAGTTTCACCTTCACCTTCGCCAGCGGCGCAAGATACGATCATGCTTGAAGCAGAGATCAAAAGGGCAAAAAGCAAGGTTTTGCCGAATGAATTGGTTTTCATATTCTTAGGAGATTTGAACCACAAATTTACGATGAATTTTTCATCAGTAGTATGAGGTAGTTAAAAATTTTATTCGTCTGATAATCAAGCTATTGTATCGAAGGTGCTAAAATTGGAGCTGTTTCGTCCAATAATTATTGCAAAGTTCTCTCAAAAAGATGGCTTAAACAAGCAAACGCCAATTTTACCCTGTCAAAACTGTAAATAAATGAACGGAACCATGTCGGCAGATACTGATTGGTAGATTACAATCACCACAAACACGCAGAATGCCACCTGCAAGGGCATTGGGGCTTCAATAAATGTTTGCTCTCCTTTCGCTTTCCAACTGTATGGCAACCAATGCAATATCATACCCAGTGTGGCCACTGCAAATACTCCCTTATATGCCCATAATACTTTGGGTATATACTCCCATGCAAAGTTATGGGCAACTTGGTCAAAAAACACCCGCACGCCCTCCATCGTATCGGCTCTGAAGAATATACGGGTGAAGGTGATAAACGTAAACGTGAGCATAACACGCCAAGCAATTACCATAAAGTTTTTGGAGTTTTCGTAGGGGCTTACTTTTTTCCAAAACTTGTAAACTACTAGCCCTAGCCCATTCAATCCACCCCAGATAACAAACTGCCAACTGGCACCATGCCATAGGCCACCTAGCAGCATGGTGAGCAGTAGGTTTACTTCCGTTCGCACGGCACCGTGCCTGTTTCCGCCCAAGGGTATATATAGGTAATCCTTCAAAAACGAGGATAAAGAGATGTGCCACCTGCGCCAAAAATCGGCGACGCTTACGGCCTTGTATGGCGAGTTGAAATTATCTTTTAGCACAAAGCCCATAAGCACTGCCAAACCTATAGCTATATCGGTATAGCCCGAAAAGTCGCAATAGATTTGCACTGAGTAGCTAAAAATGGCCGCTACGTGCTCAAAGCCGGTGTAGGTGTGGGGATTGTCGAATACCCTATCAATAAAGTTTACCGTAAGGTAATCGGCAATAAACATTTTTTTGAACAGACCTTTCAATATCATCCATATACCGTGGCCAAACTGCTCGCGGGTAATAAGGGTGGGTTGATACAGTTGTGGCATAAAGTCTTTGGCACGGGTAATGGGACCCATAATCAGGCTTGGAAAAAAAGCAAGGTATAGGCCGTAATCGAAGATGTTTTTGGCCGGCTCCAACTCCTTTCGGTATATATCTACCAGGTAAGAGATGATTTTGAAGGTAAAGAATGAAATGCCCAGCGGCAGCAGTATATCGGTAACATTGAAGCTTTGATCGCCATTAAGCTGGTTGGCAAACGCTGCAAAGTGATTGTATACTTTGAAAGTAGTGCCGAAAATATCGTTAATGCTATTTACTACAAAGTACGAGTACTTGTAATACCCCAATATAAACAGGTGGAAGGCAATACCTGTGGCTACCGATGCCTTGCGAACTATTGCTTTGCTTGAGCCATGAATGGCCTGCCCCAGCAAGTAGCTAACGAGCGTGGATACCATGAGCAACACCACAAAGCTGCCACCTGTTTTGTAATAAAAAAACCACGATACCGCCAGCAAATAAAGCGTGCGCATGGTTTTGAAACGATTGATAGCCGCAAACCCAATGTAAACGAAAAGGAAAAAAATCCAAAAATCGGCACCGGTAAACACGAGCGCCAACGATTGGAATGAGAGCAAGTCAATTAGGCGTTCCATCAGCGTTTATTGGCAGGGGTTGCGGTCTTACTATCGAGGTAGTTTTGGTAGGAGCGCTTAAACGCATCCCAAAAAAGTTCACCCTTTAATATATACCCGTTATAAGTAAAATGTATCAAGTCCTTTTTCATCATGCCCGCCAGGTTCCACTTCTTCGATGAGCGCAGGCCACCCATTATCTTGTAGCAATCCCAAACCAATGCTTTGTGTTTTATGGCTAGCTTATATATGGCGCTCTCTATTTTGGCTGTATTTAGGTTGGTGTACCTGCGTTTATAGTAGCTATCGTTGGGCACGGTAAGTATAAATTGAGCATCGCTGTTTACGGCTCTTATCATCTGTATAAAAGTGTCGTATTTGGCCATAAAACCATCTTCGGTAAAGTCGCCTTCAAAACTATCATTGGTGCCAATAGAGATGATTACCAAATCGGGATTGATTTCAACCAAATGTTGCTCAAACAGCTCGCACCTGAAATTGCTCTTAAAGCTTGAGCCATTTGCACCTATGGAGTGGTAGGCTATACCAGGCTCATCGTTTTCCATAATAATGCCATACAGCTCAAAAGGCGCGGGGTTGGTAGTATCCGTTTTGGTTATTACCAAATGTATGCTATCAGTGGGTTGTTTTAGCTTGAATTTGTAGTAGCCCAATGATAGGTGCTGTTCAATAACCATTATGTTTTCCTTCGGCAGCAGCTCAACGGTGTAGCTACTGGCGGTGTCGCATAGCACTTTTACTTCGGTAAACGGGGTACTGGCGCAGCTTTCGCGTACTTTTAAGCTAATGGTGCCCAATGTATCAAGGGTAGAGGCTGTAATGCCTGTAACGCCCCAATTGCTTGTGTGGTAGCTAACGGCAGAGCGATGCCCTTCCCAGGTGCCGGTAAAGCTTACACTATAGTTGGCAGGGTTGTTGGTTTTTATGATGGAAAACGGAAATACCAAGCCCCTTGGCCCAGCCATGCCGGCATCCATACTTTGTAGGCTATCGCGCAGCAGGTTGCTGTATACATCGGCTTGTATGTGCGAGCCGCCAAAGTGCAATACGTTTATCCTGAAGTTTTTGTGCGCAAGTAGGCTGTCTAGCAGCGGCCAAAAACCAAAAGATGCCCCACGGCTGCTATCAAACCCAAGCATAATATTGTATTCCGATTCTACATAGGGGTATTTGGAAACATCGAACGGGGTAATCTTTTTTATGAAGGTATCCACGTTGGTCAGCGGGCCATCAATGGTTCTCACATTATCGGTATCGGGCAGCAAATCGCCATCGGCGTCGGTTACCTCTTGGGCTACCAATGCATTGGCAAAAAACAAAAGCAATATCCAAATCCTCATTACAAACGCTCCTTCTTTTGCGATGCACGATACTTTTGGTAGCTATCGTACAGGGCATTATAAAACAGCTCGGCTACTATCCTTGCGCCGCGTGGCGAAAAGTGGATGTAGTCTTTTACCGCCAGTGGAGGGTCGGCTGCCACCCAAGTAGGCATACTTTGTGCGCCACCCATGGCGGCATACATATCCCAATAAACAAAACCAGCTTCGTGGGTAGCTTTGCGCATTTCGTTTACCAACACAGGCAAGAAAGGATACGTTTTGTACGTATCCCCATCCTTATAGCTCATATCCGATGGGCCAATAACGATAATGCCTATTCCTGGTTTGGCCTTCTTCACTATCATTAGCTGACGGGCAAAATACCTGCCATATTGCACACACTCTGCCGTATCTTTTAAGTAAGGCACATTGTTGCCACCAAACTGCATAATGGCCAAAGTGCTGTTCATGTCCTTCAGCATACCGCTAAATACATTAAAATCGGTGCGGGTATAAATGGTGCCACTACTGCCACGCATAGCTACATTGTCCACTGTTACGCCTTCTGGGGTATCCAAATTGATGCCATAAATATCGGGCCCGTGTAGGCTTTCGAAATAGATAGTTATGTTGTGTTCGGCGCGGCTTAGCTTGAGGGTATACTTGTTCAATGTTTTGGTGCCTTTCAAGGTATCTACATCCAAGGTATCAGTGCCTTCAATCACCTTTATCACACAAGGTTTTTCGGTAGGGCCGTAAAAAAGCGTTAGGTGGTCAAATGGGCGTGCCGATTTGTACATGCCTGTCCGGGTGTTGAATTGGCAAGAAGCGGTGTATGGCTGCGTGCGGGTGCTATCGAGTTCGAGGGGCGTAAACCTGGAGAAAGTGCTCATTACGCCAAAACGCTTGTGGCTAGGGTTATTCTGATTTTTTCCAAAGAGGGTATAACGTGTCCAGTTACCAGTTACCGTTTGCTTTACCGATGTTTGGTTATAGGCCGGAATTAACGAAACAAGGCCTGGGCCACTGCCACCAAACTGGTTTTGCAGCCTATCCCTAAAGTATCCGCTCATGCGGTCGCCTTCTAGCTGCGAGTCACCAAAGTGGGTAATGTGTATGCCTTTACCACGCTTGGCATTATCTAAGCTGGCAAAGAAGCTATTTAGTGCTTTAGGCTCGCATTGTGAAAACTCTAGCGGGTGCGCTACTTTTTTAGCTATGAGTATGGAATCCATTTTTACCTTGCCTTTCTTGTTCTTAGCTAACAAGGCGGCATTTGTTTTTTTAGGAGCAATACTATCGTCATCAGTATTCTGCTCACCTACCTCCAAAAATTCTTCTGAGGTTTCATCAGCCTCCAATACAAAATCGGGCAGAGGAGTATAGTTTTCCTTGGCTGTGCTCCAGAATTTATGCCAACTTGGAAATTTAAGACTAATATCAGGGCTTATACTAAAACCCTCTTCCGGAAAAAAGCGCATAGCACTGCTCAAGCAAGCGGCTGTAATAGCAATAAATAATAAAATCCTGAAGGGGCTCAAGGAATGCGGCGGTTTAATGTATGGTTAAGGGTGTAGTTGGTGTAAGTAATTCTTTTGCAAATTTAATAAAAGTAATGCGTTGCCTTGTTTCAGTTCTTGTAAATAGTTGCTAACATTTTGCGATATTTATCCCGAAAAGCGAAGATACATTAAGATTTAATTGCTTTCGGCACTATAAGGCAATTATAGTGAACAATCGGACACAATTAATTGTATTTTAACGTACAAGAAAAGTTAACCCACAATCCATCAATCATAAACGATGAAAGCAGATAGTGTAACCTTAGGCGGAAAGCCAGCGCAACTGAGCGGTAAAATACTTCAAGTGGGCGATACTGCTCCTGAATTTACTTTTGTAAGCGAAAAATTGGAAGAGTTGAGCAGCTACAACCTCAACCATAAAGCCCTAGTGCTAATTGCAGTGCCAAGTTTAGATACGGGCGTATGCGCTAAAGAAACCCGCCATTTCAATGAGGTTTTGGCATCGAAAGAAGGTGCAGTGGGCGTAACCATGTCGCTTGATTTGCCTTTTGCCATGAAACGTTTTTGTGACCTAGAAGGCATCAAGAACATTATAGCTGGCACCGATTTTCGTTACCACGAGTTTGCCAAGGCCTTTAACGTGGATATAACTGAAGGGCCATTTAAAGGTCTTTTGGCTCGTGCCGTATTTGTAGTTGATGCCGATAATGTTATACGCTACAGCGAGCTAGTACCCGAAATTGGCCAAGAGCCTAATTACGATAAGGTGCTGGCTGCGGTGGATTCTCTAATTTGAAAATTTGGGAAAGTGCAAATCGGGAAATGGGTATAAATATTATCCATTTTTAAGTTCTGATGCGGCGCTTCTTCTAAAATCTACTGTACCTCCAACAAATACCGTTCTTGCAACTTACTAGCTCTGGTAGCTGGGTTTATAAATGCCCAGGTAAGGGCTGTAACTTTGTAATGCGGGTAGGTTTTTAGTAGTGAAAAACCAATACCATTGTTTTGAAGTTCCTGTAACCCATCTGGATTGGTATATATTATGGTGCCCGCAGGAAACTGTTTAGGTGCATATTTAAGGTTCTGTCCTTGGTGCATTGCATAGAATTCGAGTGCGTTGCCGCGAGCGTAAACCGAAAAAAAGTTGGCGGGCTTCAATGCAGTGATGTCCTTGCCCGCCACGCTCGTAGATTGATATTGCATTATCTTAGGGTACACCCCTGCATTTAACAAAAGATTGGCACCCAGCATGGCAAAAAGACATGCAACAAGCCATTGCTTGCTACCGACCATATGGTATATGGCGAGCAAAGACAGGATTGCGAAGCCAACCCAAAGTATAATGCTAGTAATAGGAAAAGCCCACAAACCCAGTAGCGTAGCAAATACCAATAACAATGCTAGTAACACAGCATGCACTATGCGCCAAGCTGAAATATGCGCTTGCAGGTTAACGGCAAAATTGGAAGCCAAAATAGCAGTGAATGGCAGCACTACATATATGTAGTGGGGTAGCTTGTAGTCAGAAAAGGAAAGGGCTATAAAAGGCAAAATAAAGCCCCATAGTGTTATTACCTCGTCAGTAGCCGCAACCCGGAAAGCGTTTCTGAAAAACCTACTGGCACTGCTCCATAAGCCCCCAATGGCCAAAGCGCTCCAAGGCAAAAACGACCATAAAATGGTATGCACAAAAAAGAGCGGGGAAGGTGGCTGATTGCCCAAACCAGAGTTGATAAACGGGTTGTCGCCGGTGAGCCTGCCAAAACTTTGTGCCCAAAAGTAAAAGTATGGGCCAAAACTACCATGTTGAAGATAGAGGCCATGGAGCATTGGCCAAAGGAATACGCTTACGAGCAATATAACGACCAACCATTGCCAGCGGAAAAAATTGTGCCATTGGCCTTTAAATGCCCAATCGCTGCCGAAAGCTAATACGGGCACCATCAACCCAATTGGGCCTTTGGCAAGCATCGCTAAGGCTATGCCTAATGCTGCACCTATTATGTTTATAGCACGGCCAGTTTGCAGGTAGTCGGCTATCTGCCAAATAGCGAATATAACCGCACCCACTAACATAGTATCGGTGCGTACATCATTGTTAATGAGGAACAGCGCTTGGCATGATGCCAACATTAGGGCGCTCCATACTGCTACTTGGTTGCTGTAGTATAATTTGGCGAAACGGTAGGTACTGTAAGCGCCCAATACGGAAAAAAGCAACGAGAATAATTTATAACTCCAGTTGTGTACCCCGAACAACTTAAATGCCAAAGCACTGGTCCAGAAGAGTAGGGGCGGTTTGTCTAAATAGTCTTGACCCAAATGCTGAATTTGCAGGTACTCTCCGTTTTGCAACATCTCTAACGCTATAGAGGCATATTGCGAAGCATCTATATCCATTACATCTACCTGCAAGCCCGCAATGTAAATGGCGGCTAAAGCAACTATGGCTATGATAAACGATATGGGGTGGGGTAATTGCATAGGGTGGGTTATTGGCCTTCCACTATTGTCTCATCCTCTTCGCCAGTAACACCTTCAGCAATGGCACGCTTGTTCCAGAAATAATAAAACGGTATGCCGGCTGCAATCAAAACCAGTCCCATACCTGCTTCGCGTGGCATCTCGATACAAGTGTTAACTACCAATACTGCACAGAAGATAATGAATAGCAAAGGTACTACCGGATAGCCAATAACCTTGTAAGGGCGGGGTGCATCTTTCATTTTTCGCCTCAATACAAATACCCCAAAGGCACCCGCTCCGTAGAAGATGAACGCGGCAAATATGAGCATATCAGTTAGTTGGTCGAAATTGCCCGAAAGCACCAACATAGAAGACCAAACTGCCCCGAACACAATGGCGGTGCTAGGTGTATGGAACTTAGGGTGTACCTTGGCCGCGCTGCGGAAAAATAATCCATCTTTGGCCATGGCAAAAAATACCCTTGGTGCGGTAAGTATGGTGCTGTTAGTGCAGTTGAAGGTGGCCACTATTATCAATATCGCTATGGCCAAACCCCCGTAAGAGCCCATTATTTTTTCGGCCACGCCTACGGCGGCAATACTATTGGGGTCTGCGGCTTTGTTGGAAATAATCTCTGATACAGGAGAAACGTACAAGTACACAAAGTTGATGGTAAGGTACGTAATCATAACGAGGATAACCCCGAAGGTAAGCGCCAGTGGTATGTTGCGTTTTGGATTTTTTACTTCAGCACCGATAAAACCAATACTATTCCACCCTTCGTATGCCCAAAAGGCGCTAAGCATTGCCGCGAATAGGGCACTAAATAGGCTGGTGTTTACGGCCTCGGTACTAACGGTTTCCTTTAGGTTGTCTACTGAGCCAGCAGCACTTGCCAGCCCTGCAATAGCCAAACCAAAAATGGCAATCACCACGGTTGATGCCAAGATGTTGGCAATGAAGCCACCGTATTTTACACCCCTATAATTCACCACGCTCAATAGTGTTATCAAGCCTATGGTAAGCACTTTGATGCCTGCATCCTTAAATGGAGAGAATACATACGCGATGTCGCCATCTGCGGTAGTGTATTTTAAAAACTGGATGTTTTGCCAATCTGCGGAGAGCTCAGGCAAAGGCCAAATGGAATGAACCGAGCCAGCAAAGACATAGGCCACCGAAGCTATTGTAGCACATTGGATAACCGAGAACGACGCCCAGCCATACAGAAAGGCAAAAAACTTGCCATACATCCTTTTGAAATACACATACTGTCCACCCGAATCGGCAATAAGGCCCGCTACCTCGGCATTGGTGAGGGCGCCCATTAAGGTTACCAACCCAGCCAAAAACCAGCACAACAGCACCAGCGAAGGCGAGCCTAGGGCTTCGCTCATGGGTGCCACTTTCTTAAATACGCCCGATCCTATAATGGCACTTATAACCAGTAATACGATGGTAATCAATCCGAGCGTTGGCTCCAGTTTCGGAGCATTGGCATTTTGTTTCATCAGGTGCTGGCTATGGGTTAAGCCATAAAGGTATAAAATTTGTTGCTAGTTGCGGTCAATGCTTATTAGCGGTGAAGCCACCGCTAGGGCCTATTGCTTGCCCTTGGGTAATTGCTCCAATATCTGCTGCATCAACTCTACCTGTACCTCTTGTATTTCCATTAGGCGTTGGCCTTGTTTAAGTATCAAGTGGTCTACTTTTTCATGTAGTTGCTGTATTTCCAGTTCAGCTTTCAGGTTTATCTGGTAGTCGTGCTCAGAGCGCAATCGGTCTTTGGTTTCTTGCCTGTTTTGGCTCATCATTATAACGGGCGCCTGCATAGCAGCTACACAGCTCAATATCAAGTTCAGCAAAATAAACGGATAGGGATCGAAAGCGTGTGTAACCAGAATAAACACGTTGATGAATATCCAAACAACTAAGAAGGCCATAAAGCTGAGGATAAACGTCCAGCTGCCGCCAAATTCTGCAATGTGGTCGGCAATTTTTTGCCCAAAGGTAAGTTCCACTTCCAATTCGGTCTCTATATTGCGAGAGAACAATTTTGAATTGCGAAGCTTTTTTAGCACTTCCTTATCCAATGCACTCAGTTCGCCGTTTTCGTCTTTAAGCAGTTGCTCTACATGCTTGTAACGGTATTGGTTTACCACATCTTTGCTCACATAGCCTTTGGTATCAATGTCTGGGTGGTCTTGTAGCACTAGTTGCAAAACTGTTTCCCTAAGCGTACTCAGCGGAACAAGGTCGATATCTGGCAGCACTTTGCCGGTTGCTTCACAGTTGTGTTGGTGTGTTTTTGTCATGGCTTTCGAAATTGCACCTTGAATTTACAATAGTTGGCGCACAAGTGCAGGTTTTCACCGTTTACAAAGCCAAGTGTGCCATTCACAAAAGCAACTTGACAATCACGGCTTACTATCTGAACTTTGAACTCTCATTAACACAACACAACTGCCAACCATTAAGGCCGGTGCACGGGTGCGCCGGCCTTTTTTTTGTGCGCACCCACTCGCGCATCTGCTGGCCACGCTATGTTGCTGGGGGGGCTAAAAGTAGGTTAAGGTCAATAAAAACACCATGGTCCAGGCTAAGGTGCGGGCCGTGTTTACTTTTTTGAGCATACGGGCAATGTTTTCCGTATCGGGGCTATCGGCTATTTGGTTGTGCAACGGCACCGCCTGTATAAAGGTACTTATCCATATACCCGCCACTAGCGCAAAAGTAGTTATCGATACATTATCGGGGTGCCAAACCAGTAGCATGCCATGTAACAATAGTTGCCCAATCATGAGCGGTATTACCAGCATGCCTATGCGCTTGGTATATAATACATGCCAGCGTTTCAGGTCGCTGGGGGCATAGTAAGCAAAGCTCGGGTAAACCACCAACTGAACCATCCAGGCCAACACCACCAACCCGAAATCAAAAAGCAGTATTGATATATTCATGTAACCAAAACAGTTGGCCGCCATTTTAGTTTAGCCGCATGCAGCGCACACCGCTGTTTGCCTTTAACTAGTCAATACTCTGTTATGCGAAGAGTTTTGTCGTGTACTTTTATATAGTGCTGGTGCGGTTTTGGGCGTTTTGGGCCGTTGCTTGTAGCGGTTGTTTGGCGAGCCACAAATGCTGTTGGCCTTGCTTGCAGGCAAGCAGGCGGTTTAGTTTTGGTTGATAAATTAATGGATACTATAAATAGCACAAAATAAACTATTTGCACACGACAAAACCCTATTTGGATGCAAAATCAGTTGTGAATGATTATCACCTTATACTATGGGTGCCAACAGGGGGCGCTGCGCACAGCCGCGCTGCTATCAATGGTATACAGGCTTCAGTGAACCAATTCAAAGTTAGCGTCCCACTGGCTTGCGCCCTGTGCAAAAGCATACAAAACAAAAGGCTGCCCCCGTTGGGAGGCAGCCTCATATCATTATATATCGGGGTTATGCTTATTTCTTAATCAACTTGCCCTTCAGGGTGCTGCCTGCAGTGCTCAACTCGTAAAAGTACATGCCCGATTGCAGGTCGGCGGTATTGAATACTAGCGTGTTGTTGCCGGCAATGGTTTGCAATGGGTAGTTAGCTACCTGTTTGCCGGTAATATCGTACAGGCTAAAAGTGGCATTTTCTGCCGTATTAGCGTTAAATTCAATGTTAATGCTTCCTTCAAAAGGATTCGGGAACACCTTAGCTTCTTTGGTCGCCAATGGGCCTGTTATACCTACATACTCAAAGCTTTCGTAATAGTAATAAGTACGGTTTATTTCTAGCCAGGCACCACCAACCCATATTGTATAACCGATAACGTCGTAGTTGAGATTACTATCGTAAGTATATTCATACCGGTAGCTGTTTTCCCATAAAGCTCCATCCCAATCTTGAATAAGATAGATGTCGTAATACGGCCCACTAACGTAGGTTATCACCTGCCTGCTGTCTTTCTCCCAAGCCCCAGCTACCCAGTATTCAAGCACGCTCGCTTCCATTAGGTCTGAGCTGTTGTAGGTATAGCTATAGCGGAAGTTGTTTTCCCATGCACCTGCTATCCATTCCCTTCCTAAATATATCGTATAGTAGTTGTTAGCATTGTATTGATAGGAGTATTCAAAGTTATTTTCCCAGGCACCGCCGCTCCAAATTTGGGCAAGGGTAAGGCTCATCAAACCTTCGGTATCATATGTGTATACTTCACGCTTGTTATTTTCCCATGCACTCCCTACCCAGTTTTGGTCTAGCCTAGATTCTTGCCTTCCAGCTAAATTATAGGTGTATACGGTGCGACTGGTGTTTTCCCAAACTAAGGTGCCAGTGTTAAAGCTTTGCTCGGTATCGCTAAGCAAGCCGTTGGTATCATAGGTAGATAAGGTACGGCTCTGACCCACCCAAAGAGCACCGTCCCATGTTGAGTAGGTATAGCTGGTTTGGCGGTTTTGGGCATTATATTCGTAGGCATATTGCGTACTGTTCACAAAGAGGGCGCCATCGTAGGTTTGGTAGGTTCTAGTAAGCGGGTAATACTGGGCATTGTAGGTGGTTAAATCCCTAGTAGCAGGTACATAGGTAGATGTGCCAGTGTTATAGTTGCTTTTGGTAACAGAAGAAGCATAATTTAATGTATCATACACGTAAATAGTGGTATCGTACTCTTCCCAAACACTACTGGTGAAGTTTTCTACGTTGGTAGCTAAAACACGCCAATAAATAGCGCTTTCCTTATCTGCCTTAGTGAAGTCACTTTGCTGTTTGTCTAGTATTTGCTTGGTGAAGGCATCCATGGTTGGCTGGTTGCGCTGCGCTAGTAGGCCAAATGGTAACAATAGCAGTAATAAGTATATTTTTTTCATAGTTATGGTTTTGCTGGTAAAAATAAAAACTATTTTAAATAACAAGAGTAAAATTTAGTTGACTTATATCAGCGTTAGATGCTGTTTAAAATCATGCACGCACTGCAGGCAGGTAAGTATCGTTTGAGCCTCACCTTGGGCGAGAAAGGGCGTGTTGAAGTGAGCGGATGTCATAGTGAGCGTAGTCGAACTACGAATCCATGCGCGCGCGGTGATGGTGCAATACCCGCTTGGGGGTTTATTCGTAGTTGTAACCGCACTGCGCACCAGTGTTTCCGCTAAGGCGGAAAAAAGGGCGTCAGAGACGCTGGGTACGTTCCATCCTTGTCAAAAGAAGAC
>CAIOSU010000047.1 GCA_903861055.1 uncultured bacterium | reverse complement strand
TTTTGGCGTTTGAAGTGAAGCTCTGCTAACTTTAATTGCGCATCTAACAACTTATTTACCCGGGCATTGATCATAAATAAAGAACTTTCTCCTTCAAAAAGCAATGTTTCCTCGGCATTTACCATGGTTCTATAGCCGGCCACGTTTTCGTTGAGCAGCATTATTTGGTTGTTGTAGGTAGTAGCTTGGTTGCTAAGCTGTTTATATTTAGTGGTAAGCTCAATCCTTTTTAACGCAATCTTTAGGTCGGTATCCCTAATTTTCAATTTTGATTGGTACAGGTTGGCTCGCTCATTGGCCCAAAAGATGGGTATGCTCAACCCAACGCCAAGGGCATGGTTGTTTTGCAAGGTATTACCGCCTGTCTCAAAATCGAATTTCAAAGGCTCTAAGCCTGCTAGCATTTGATATTTGAGTTTTATCTTAGGGAAAAGGGAGGCTTTATACAATTGCTGATCAACAAGTTGCATTTGCTTATCGATGAGCAGGGTATTTACTAACGGGTGTGCATCCAAAAACGACTCATCGGCAGGAATACTCCAGTAGGAACTTATTGATAGTATAGATTCCGGAATCAATTCGTCGCTTACTTCAAGCGGAACATTGCCTTCTAGCCATAAATGCACCCCAAGTTGGTATTTTGCATTTTGCGACAGCATTTGTGCTTCCGTCAGGTTAATCCTTACTTGCTGCAGCAACAAAGCCGCTTCAATAGTATCTATAGCGGCCCTGTCGCCTGAAAGCACACCGTTGCGCACTTGGTTATATTGTCTTTCGGCTATCGCCAAGGCTTCTTCAAAAACGGCAAGTCGCTCATGTTGCAATGCCCAATCCCAGTAGTCGAGTGCGCTCTCTAGATACAATTGGTTGGTTAGGTCCATTTGCTGCCAGCTTGCCGATTGGGTATAAAGTTTAGCATTTTTAAGCGCGGCGCGGCGCTTGTCCATCCACAATGCTGGCGACAGGGGTACTGATATGCCAAATTCCATAATGCCGGGGTCGGGCACATAGTTTTGTGGGTCCAACTGTTCCCCTTCGCTGTATCGGTAGTTTACGGTTACATCAGCACCAAACCATGCGGGCACAAATAGCCCGCCTTGTGCTATGCGGTAATATGTTTTGTCGCCATAATCTTTTTGGTTCAAGTCGCCCTGTATTTGCGGATCGAAGTTGCCTCTTGCTTGAAGTAAATTGTTATCGGCCTGTTCGGTAATAATGGCAGCGCGTGCCATTACAGGGTGGTGCTGTTTTACCCAGCCCATAAACTCTTCAAAGCCGAAAACTTTCGTTGAATCAGCACCGGCGTGCAATAGTGTGCTGCATAACAAAATAGTAATGGGCAGCATCAGCAACCGAAAAACCAAATCAAGATTATTTCTTTTCATCTTTGCCTTTCTCTGGTTGTTTATCGGTGGTGCTGGTCTTATTGCCTTCGGGAGTATAAAACTCAGGTGGGAAACCATTAAACTGGCGCCATAGTTCAAACCAAACCGGTACGTCTTCGAGCATTATCCATGCATTGGTGCCCGAGCCTACCCTTATAGCACTAGGCCATTCAATATCATCTTTATCGGGGGCAGCCAGTATCCTGAACTTTCCGTTCGGGCTAATAACCTTGTCAACCGCAATAACTACTGCCCCGTATGTACCCTGGGTTACCGATGGCCACCCGGAGAATACAAAAGCTGGCCAGCCATCAAACTGAACCCTTGCTTTGCCACCTGGGTGCAATAGCGGCAAATCAACCGGCCGCACAAATAGTTCGAGCACTAAATCTTGTTCGTTTGGCACAATTTGCGCTACCGTTTGGCCAGCACTTATAAACTCACCAAGGCCCGATGCTATGGTCCTGCTTACCAAGCCGCTTTGTGGGCTTGTTACAAAATAAAAGTTTCCCCTTACTTGAATATTCGAGAGCTCATTGCGAAGCTTGAGCCATTCTCCTTCTGCTTGGTAGAGGTCGGTGAAGCCCGAAAACTGCTCGCTCTCGGTTTTAAAAATTTTCTCTTGGTATTCGTTCATAATGCCGGTCATTTCAATTTCGGCATTTAAAAACTCATTTCGGGTAGTAAGCACTTTGTTTTGCGCACTTAACAATTTGGCCTGTGTTTCTTGGAGTTTCAATTTTCTTCCCTCCAGTTCCGTGAGCGACTTTAGCCCCTTTCGGTATAAAGTGTCAAACCGGTTGTATTGTTGCTGCGCAACGTTTAAATCGGTTTCGGCGGCTATCATGTTTATGCTATCGGTTACTACCTTCAACCTGCTTTGTTCAAGCTTGTTTTTTGCCTGCTCAAACTTTAGCTTTTGAATGGAGAGCAACGAACCCAATTGATCAGTTTGGCTTGCAATTTTTTCTTTGTAAAAATCTACGGCCTGCTTTTTGGCATCTACTTGAGATGACAGGCGCTGCAACAAGAGCGTATCTAGATATTTGTCATTTACTTCTTCAAGGTACAATATGGTATCGCCCTTTTCAACCATTTGTCCTTCTCTAACATACCAACGGGCTATTTTACCCGCAATAATGGAGTTGATTGGTTGCGGTTTTTGTTCGGGGCGCAGCGTAATCACATTGCCCGAAACTTGCACATTTTGGGTCCATGGGAAAAACAATAACGAAAAAGACATTATAGAAAATACTATTAACACCTTTGCCGCAAGCTTGGCTGTTTTGTTGCTGCTTAACTCAACCGATGCCAGGTATCGCTTGTTTAAGTCGAAGTCTTTGTTGAATATCCTGTTCATTTTACACCTCCCTTTAATAAGTTGAGTTTGTTGTCCTTCAGCTCATAAACGCTGGTGCTTATGTTCAGTATACTTTCGTCATCGGTAACGGCAACAACCGTTAAATGGGGATTGTTGTGGGCAAGAAAACTCCAAAGTTCAGTCTTTTGTTCTTGGCTCAATGTTGGCAAGGTATCATCAATGATAAGTAATAGTGGCCGTTGAATAATAGCTCTTGCCAGCGAAACTCGTTTTTGTATGCCTAGGCTAATTCTTTTGTCTTCTGCCGAAAACTCGGTAAGAAGGCCAAAAGGTAATTGTTGTATTAATGGCATTAAATCGCATATGCGGCAAACTTCCAATATTTCTTTCCGATCGATACCTGAGCGGCCCAAACTAATATTTTGCTCTAGGTTGCCGTTAAATATTTGCCCTGAATCAAGGTTGTGCCCTATATAATTGAGCAATTCATCGCGACGATAATTTTCGATAGGGAAGTCGTTTATTAAAATTCTCCCTTCGGTAGGAGTGTATAACCCTGAAAGTAGCTTTAATATTGTGGTTTTGCCGGGTTGATTTCCAGTTCTAATGGCTATTTTTTCGCCAGAGGCTATGTTTATATTTAGCTTCTTTACAATAAGCTCTTGGGCATCATGGTATTTAAAGCTAACCGATTCAAAACGTATGTTTAATCCAATTCCGGTTTCGTTAAGCTGCAGTCCGTCAGTAGCGGCAGAATCTTCTGGCAGATTCGCTATTTTTTTAAGTTTATCGACTGATGTAAGCACATCGTAAACGGTTTCCATGGTTAGCATCAGCTTTTCGGCAGATACCATTAGCAAGATGATGATAATCTCGGCTGCCACAAACTGCCCTATGTTTAGTTCTTGATTTACAACCAATATACTCCCAACAATAAGCAGGCTGCCAGTTACTACAAATTTGAAAAGCACTATAGTTACAAACTGTTGCAACAAAACACGGAAATGGGCTTTGCGGGCTTTTAGATATCCGGTTGTGTTGTTGTCGGTTCGCTGAAAAATATATTGTTGAGAATCGCTTAGTTTAAAGGTTACTAAATTCCTTCCTATTTCTTGCAACCAGTAAGCCAACTTGTATTTATAATTACTTTCCTCAATGCTGGTGCGTAACCCGGCCTTAGAGGTGAACGCTATAATGGCAATTAAAATGGCAAGCCAAATAAAGCCAAAAAAGATAAAGAATGAGTGGTAAAATGATAGTAATATGAGGCCAAAAAGGATTTGTAATGTTGAAGTGGAGAAGTCCATTAAAATTTTGCTCATCCCCTTTTGAACGGTCATTACGTCAAAAAAGCGGTTTACCAGCTCTGGTGGATAATATTGTGTGAGCCGATCCATGTCAATTTTAGGAAGCTTGCTAGAAAAGGTAAACGCCGCCCTAAAAAACAACCTTTGTTGTATAGTCTCAATTATTGAAAGCTGAAATATTTGGGTAATACCTGTAAACAACACACCTAACAAAACCATTAACAGCAGCACCCACCAACTGGTGTTCATTTGCTGCATGGTTATCAGGTTTATTATTGCTTGTATGCCAAGCGGCAGGGTTAGGTTTATTAAACCGCCAAAAATTGCAAAAACATAGACAAGTAAAATATCTTTCTTGTCTTGCATCAATATTTTGAAAAGACTATTAAGTGGCCCTCCGTTTATTTCGGGCAACTGATTTGTTGCTTTTATATTGAGTAAATAGACCGGGCCTTTGCTTATTAATTTACCGAGATTATTAATGGGTGCTTCGTAGCTGTTACTTTCATCAGATTCAAGCATCCGCTCTTGAACTCTTACCTTGCCTTCGCCGATGTTTTGAATAACAATGATTGTATTGCCTGAATCAGCAAACTTAAACTGTATGGCCAAATCAAACATTCCGCAATCATTGGCGCCATCGGCAACGGAAAAGGAAATATGGTTGTTTTGGCACCATTGTGTAAAGGCATCTGGCAAGGTTTCATTTACGTTGCCAGCATTACACAAATTAATAAAAGTAGTTGTACGGGAGGCTGAAACTTTAGTGTAGGAAAGCTCAGCTATTGTTTGTACCAGCCATAATAACGATTCGGTCATTCATTTTCAGCAGTCCGATTTAATCCGGCCTTACCAATCAGTGAATAAAATTAACTCATAATTGTTTAGCGTGTACCTGCATTTAACAAAATTTAATATTCTCGGTCCTGCAGTTATGATTAGTTTTTTACACGGGTCCACTTTTCGGTGCGGCCAAACAGCGATATACCTATATAGCCTCTCACTTCTAAAACCTCTCCATTTAGCTCCATTTCGCACGAGTATGTTTTGCCGTTTTTAGGGTCATATATCTCACCGTCTTCCCAAGCTTTATCGCCATCGGGTACAAAACCTTTGAGCATACTTAAGCCAATAATAGGTTGTTTCTTTTTTGAAGCATCGGGGTTGTTTTCGTCGGTTTTTGGGCTGCCGTCTTCTTTGTTAGGTTCTTTTAGCCACACTATTTTACCGCACAGCTTGCTGCCACATTGGTATATTTCTACAATACCTTCTTTGTTGGTTGTGTACCACTTACCCAATATATTGGCATTGCCAGCAAATGTAAGGGCGGAAAAAAGCACTAGTGCGAAACAGAGCGAAAGGGTTTTCATGGGGCTGTTGTGTTTTGGTTTTGCAACCTTAAGATAGTTTATGTAACCGACAATTAAAAGTCAACCACGTGAGTATTTCCAAACTTCACAACTCAATGACCTCACCGGGCTGGGGCATTATGAGCTGGCCATTTATTTTGCCCATTTCTTGCTGTTGTAGCATGGTTTGGTAAGGGTCGCTAAGGGCTTCGTCGCTTAGGTCGAAGGTGCCATAGTGCATGGGTATTAAATGTTTCGCGCCTAATTCGTGAAATCCTTTAATGGCATCTTTGGGCGAAATGTGGTTGCTGCCCATAAACCACTCTGGCTTATAAGCGCCGATACCAATAATGGCGTGCGTAATATCGGGAAACAGCGCTGCGGTCTCCTTAAAGTGCGAGCCATAGCCCGTGTCGCCACTGAAGTATATGGTTTTATTGGCGGAGCGAATAACGAACGCACCCCATAAACGCATATTAGTATCATTTAAATACCTACGGCCCCAATGCCGGCTGGGTAGGTAGCATATTTCGAGCGGGCTATTGGGCGTATGAAATTGTTGAAACCAACCAGCCGATTGTATGAGTGGGCTATTGGTAATGTTTTTTAATAAACCTTCGTTTCCGAGACCGGTAAGGTAGTGGGCGTTGGGGTTGTTTTTTGAAAGCGCTTTAATGCTAGGCTCATCTAAATGGTCACGGTGGTCGTGCGATAACAGGATATAATCTAGGTTCTTAAGCTTATTTGGGTCTAAAGGAAACTTCACAAACCGCTTAATGAAAAACGATAAATCGCCAAACACTGGGTCTATTAGCACCGTTGCCCCATCGAGCCTAATAAAAAAGGTACTATGCCCCAACCAAACAATACAGTCAACGTTAGAGGTAAGCCAATCGTTGTAAATTGCTGGCTGCAATCGCCAACGGTCGCGCTTTTTAGCGGCTTTATCGGGGTTGGCCGTCAGTTGCCATTTCAATACATCGGCCATGCCCGTATCAAATGGGTGCTCGTGGTTCGTAAACCTACCCGATTTGGTCAACGGAGTTCCCTTCCATTCGGTTGGTGAGAGTATGGTTTTTAACTCAGGATTAGAGGTGTGCATATGGTAACTTAAAAATTCGTGCAATTGGCCAAAGCTATCCAATATTAGCCTATTTAAGTTGACGGCTGAGTAGGCCATTTATTATAACACAAGGCCAAACTTATTATCGCTTCGATATTTTATTCATCGTTATAGCCCTTTGCAGGGTGCATTTAAACCGGTCAACATCTTCACCTCGTTTTTTCAGGTGTTTCGTGTTCCGGCTTTGAACCCTAGCACGCCACATACGGAAACTGGACGATTTCATCTCCTTGCGCATGAGTTGTATGGTGCTGCCTTCGTCTAATCCAAATTGCTGCTTGATGGCCTCAAATGGTGTGCGGTCTTCCCAGGCCATTTCAATAACACGGTCAATATCCTGTTGGGTTAGTTGTTGTTCCATATTCAAGAAACAGGCGAGAGGCTTATTGGTTGAGTAATTGTCGTTTTTGCGCAATAACAGCACTGTCCATTAAGCAAAGGTTGCCAACGCAACCTCCCAAATTTAGAAGTGGTATGAGCCAAAACATAGGCAAACCGTTTTTAAACCTCCGTTCTAGAAAAGTTTTTTTTCACTGTGCCAGGCTCTTTTCGAAGCTTAGTTGTCTGCCCTATCTGTGCGCTTGTTTTGCGCATATTGGTTTTCTCATTTGGGTATAAAGCATTGACTATAGCCACAACAACAACTATTTTAGACTGGTAGTAGGCTTACAAAGCCTTACACTTCAGCATCATACTTATGCGGGCACTTCGTTTACTATATCCTTTTCCACCTTAAGGTTATCTATAATGAAGAGTTGCCGCTCGGGAGTGTTTTTGCCCATGTAGTAGTTCAATAGGTTTTGAATACTGGTTTCTTTAGTAAGCAGTATAGGCGAAAGGCGCATATCCTCCCCAATAAATTGTCCGAATTCATCTGGTGAAATCTCGCCCAAACCTTTAAATCGGGTTATTTCAGGCTTCACGCCTAATTTGGCAATAGCGTTCTGGCGTTCCTCGTCGGTGTAGCAGTATATAGTTTCCTTTTTGTTGCGCACCCTAAATAACGGTGTTTCTAGTATATACACATGCCCTTGGCGCACCAAATCGGGGAAAAACTGCAAAAAGAACGTGAGCAGCAGTAAGCGAATGTGCATACCATCTACGTCGGCATCAGTAGCTATAACTACGCGGTTGTAGCGCAGGTAATCAATACCATCCTCAATATTAAGGGCGTGCTGCAGTAGGTTAAACTCCTCGTTTTCGTAAACTACTTTTTTGGTAAGGCCAAAGCAATTCAATGGTTTACCACGCAAGCTAAACACCGCTTGGGTTTGAACATCGCGAGCCTTTGTAATACTTCCGCTCGCCGAGTCTCCTTCGGTAATAAACAAGGTACTGTTGTACTTTTCTTCGGTTTTGCCATCATCCAGGTGCATGCGGCAATCGCGAAGCTTTTTGTTGTGCAGGTTTGCCTTTTTAGCGCGTTGGTTGGCTAGCTTTTTTATGCCAGCAATCTCTTTACGCTCACGCTCGCTTTGAGTTATGCGGCGCTGCATGGCATCGGCTACCTCAGGGTGCTTGTGAAGGTAATCGTCCAATTCCTTCTTCACGAAATCTAAGATAAACCCGCGCACCGTAGGCCCTTCCCCAGCCATATTTATGGAGCCGAGTTTGGTTTTGGTTTGGCTCTCAAACACGGGTTCTTGCACCCTTACGCTGATGGCACCAATAATGGCGGTGCGCACATCGGCCGCATCAAAGTCCTTTTTGAAAAACTCTCTAACCGTCTTTACTACCGCTTCGCGAAAGGCTGATAAGTGCGTACCACCTTGGGTAGTGTACTGGCCGTTTACGAAACTGTAATACTCCTCACCGTAAGAGTTGCCATGGGTAAGGGCTATTTCTATATCCTCACCCTTTAGATGAACAATAGGGTAGCGTAGCGTATCAGGGTCAGTCTTGTTCAAC
>CAIOSU010000046.1 GCA_903861055.1 uncultured bacterium | reverse complement strand
ATAATGGCTGGGAAGGATAACCCTACCAAGGGTAGCATTAGCTGCAGCCCTGGCGAAACCATTGGCTACCTTCCGCAGGAAATAAGCAACGACTCCACCAAAACCATTATGGACGAAACCATGACGGCTTTTGACGAGGTGTTGCAAATGGAACGAGAAATTGAGGAGATAAATGAGCAACTAGCCACCCGCGAAGATTACGAGAGTGATGAGTACATGGAAATGATTAATCGCTTGAGCGATTGCCATGAGCGTGTGCACACCTTGGGAGCTGGTAAGTTAGAGAGCGATGTTATCAAAATTTTAAAAGGCCTTGGTTTTAGCGATGCCGATATGCAGCGCCCCATGACCGAGTTTAGCGGCGGTTGGCAAATGCGTGTAGAGTTGGCCAAATTGCTATTGCAAAAGCCTACCCTGCTATTGCTGGATGAGCCTACCAACCACTTGGATATCGAGTCCATTCTTTGGTTGGAGGATGTGTTTATCAACTATTCTGGCGCCATAATGATGGTGAGCCACGATAGGGCTTTCTTGGATAACATTACCAACCGTACCATCGAAATCGTTTTCGGTAAAATATACGATTACAAGGCCAACTACACCAAGTACTTTGAGCTACGCGAAGAGCGCTTGGAACAACAACAAAGTGCCTACAAAAACCAGCAGCGTTACATTGCGCAGCAAGAGCGGTTTATTGAGCGATTTAAGGCCAAGGCATCCAAAGCCGGACAGGCCAAATCGGCACAAAAGCTATTGGATAAGGTAGAGCGCATCGATTTTGATGAGCTAGATACTACATCCATCCAGTTCCACTTCCCTAAGGCCCCGCGCAGTGGAGATGTGGTGCTAAGGGCAGAGCATACCCACAAAAGCTATGGCGATAAGGTAATTCTTAAGGACCTTTTGTTTGATATTACCCGTGGCGAACGGGTGGCCTTTGTGGGTAAAAACGGTATGGGTAAGTCTACGTTGGTGAAAATGATCAACGGCGAAACGGGATTCGACGGCATATTGAAAATCGGTCACAATGTGGAGATTGGCTATTATGCTCAGATACAGGAAAAAGCCCTGAACGAGAACCGTACCGTGCTGCAAACCATTGAAGATGTAGCTACTCACGAATGGACCAACCAAGCGCGTATGCGCGGCTTGCTAGGTGCCTTTTTGTTTGGCGAGCAAGAGGTTGATAAAAAGGTGAAAGTGCTTTCGGGGGGTGAGAAATCACGATTGGCATTGGCGTTGATGTTGCTAAGGCCCGTGAACCTGTTGATTCTGGATGAGCCTACCAACCACTTGGACATTGCCAGTAAAGAGGTATTGAAAGAAGCCTTGCTAGCCTACGATGGTACTTTAATACTGGTGAGCCACGATAGGGACTTTTTGGCAGGCCTTACCAATAAAACCTTCGAGTTTACCGAAAAGCGCATCAAGGAACACTATGGCGACATCCAAGTATTTTTGGATAGCCATTCGGTGGAAAGTTTCCGCGACTTTGAGACTAGCAAAGACAAGGATAAAGCCCTTAAGCAGCAAGCCTTTGGCAAGACCAGCCCTAATGACAACAATGCTAGTAAAGACGATGCCCAACAGAAGAAGGACCAAGAAAAGGAGCTTCGTAAGCTGAAGAACGACTTGAAGCAAGAGGAAGATACTATTGAGCGCCTAGAAAAAGAAATAGCGGTATTGGTAGCCCAAATGCAAGACCCGGAGCTGTTTAAGGACGATGCCAAAAGCAAAGCCGTGGTAAAAAAACACGACGACCTGAAACAACAACTCGCTAAAAGCATGAAACGCTGGGAAGAGTTGGGCGAGCAGATTGAAGGGTAGTATTTGTTGCCACTAGCAATGGCAAAAAAGGGATAGAATCACGGTTTTGCCTTTTCTACTAATCGTATAATCGCAGCCAATTCCTTCCTCCGGATCATCTGAAATGCCCTGAAAGGCATATATTTCGTTCGTTTCTCTATTGTATTCGGCTTTAGCGCGAGGCTCTGTCATGAGCAAATAGAATAGATACACCTCCTGAAAAGAGTGTTGGGTAAACTCAATAGATATATACAGTGCTTCGCTGGAGTGATAGTGGTAGCGGATTCCTTCGTTAAATTTGGTTTCAAAATCTTGATAGATAGAGTCTTGATCGAGGTAATTGAACGGCTTGTGTCCTCTTTCAGTAAAATACCGCATAAAGTATTCATACTCATCTTCGTTATACTGCTCGCCTTCAGGGGTTATGTACCGTAACAATGGAAGGAAACGGGATAAATAACCCGAGAACACATAGCCAGTGTAATCCAAATAGCGAACTTTAACCCAATAGCCCTGAATCGTAAATCCTGGAAATTCGGTTACCGAAAAAGACAAGCTACTGTCAACGTTCTCTGCAATTGAAACCCTTCCGCCTTTGGGTATGATGGCTACTTTGGCCCCATTTTTATCGGGCGCATCTCGCAAAGTGAGTCCATTGGTTGCCGCAACGGTATAAGATTCATACCCTAGCTGTGCAAATGCTGCATTGAAAGTTATCAGCAGCACAAGTAAACAAAGTGCCTTTTTCATAACAACAAATTATGCATTTTTTGTGCCAAAATATGAACCAAGCATCCGCTTGAATTGAACCCTCAAAAATCCAAAACTTCCCCCATCACCTTCGCCACTTTGTCGGCGTTGGGCAGCATGGTGTGCTCGAGGGTGCTGTTGAGGGGTATGGCGGGGGTGTTGGCGGCACCAATGATGCGCACCGGGGCATCCAATTGCTTAAAGCAATGGCTGGCTATGCGCCCTGCCAACGATTCAGCAAAAGTGTTGCTTACGGTTTCTTCGGTAAGCACGATGCACTTGCTGTGTAGGTTTACGCGTTCGTATATCAGTTCTTCGTCCAGCGGGTTCAACGTGCGTAGGTCTACCACCTCAATGCGGCCGGGGTATTGCGAGGCGGCGTTGGTGGCCCAATGCACGCCCATGCCGTAGGTTATTACCGTAAGCGTGTTGCCGTTGGCCGTTTCGGTTTCGTCGGCATCTAAGGCTATGCGCCCTTTACCGAGCGGAATAATGTAATCGCCATCCGGCTCGGCGGTTTTGGCGGCCAAGGTACCGGGCACTTTGCTCCAATATAGGCCCTTGTGCTCTAGCATTACCACGGGGTTGGGGTCGTAAAAGGCGGCTTTCATCAAGCCTTTCATATCGGCGGCGTTGCTCGGGTACACTACTTTGATGCCTTTTATCTGCAACAATACACTCTCTACACTGCTACTGTGGTACGGACCACCGCTGCCATACGCCCCAATGGGTATGCGTATAAGCGCCTGCACGGGCCACTTGCCGTTGCTAAGGTAGCACGAGCGGCTCACTTCGGTAAAGAGCTGGTTGAGCCCCGGCCACACATAGTCGGCAAACTGCACCTCTACTATGGGCTTGGTGCCCGCGGCGCTCATGCCCACCGTGCTACCAATGATATAAGCCTCCATAATGGGGGTATTGAACACGCGGCCATCGCCATACTTTTTGGCCAGCAGCGCCGCTTCGCGGAACACGCCGCCTAGCTCGCCACCTACATCTTGCCCATATAGCAAGGCTTCGGGGTGTTGGCGCAATATCTCGTCTACGGCATGCAGGGCAGCATCCACCATCACTACTTTTTCGGCATTGGCGGGGCTGCGTTCACCCTTTTCTTCGGTAACGGGTGTTGGGGCAAATATGTGGGTCAGTAAGTCTTCGGGTTGCGGGTCGGGTGCTAATAGGGCGCGCTCGAAATCGTTAGCTACCTTGGTGCGGGCCTCAGCTTCCATTTCAAACACCTCATCTTCACTTACGCCATATATACCTAGTTGGTCGCGAAGGATAGGGTATGGGTCGCGGCTAGCGTGTTCGGCCAAATCGGCTTCGCTGCGGTACCACTCTTTGCGCACGCCACTGGTGTGGTGGTTTAGCAGCGGCACTTTGGCATGCAGCAGCACCGGCCTGCGCTCGGTACGGATAATGTAGAGCACCTTTTTTAAGGTCTCGTAGCTCTCCATAAAATCGTTGCCATTAATGGTGTAAGCCTCAATACCTTTAAAGCCCTTGGCATATTCAAAAGCGTTCATGGCGCGTATTTCGCGGGCATGGGCGCTAATGTCCCACTCGTTATCCTGCACCAGGTAAAGTATCGGCAACTGCTTCAGCCCTGCAAACTGCAATGCTTCCGCCACCTCGCCTTCGGTTACGCTAGCATCGCCCAACGAGCAAACCACCACGGGTTTGTGGGCTAGGCTTTCATCGGCCAGGCTTTGTAGTTCCGTATATTTTACGCCCTGTGCAATGCCCGTGGTGGGTATGGCCTGCATGCCCGTTGCCGAACTTTGGTGCGGTATTTTGGGCATATCGGCACGGTTGCTGCTCGGGTGGCTGTAGTAAGTGCGGCCGCCACTAAAAGGGTCGTCTTTCCGGGCCAATAGCTGCAACATCAAATCGTATGGCTTATACCCGATGCCCAACAGCAACGAATCATCGCGGTAGTATGGTGCCACAAAATCTTGCGGCAGCAGTTGCAGCGCCAGGGCCAGTTGAATGGCTTCGTGGCCCTTGCTGGTGGCATGCACATATTTGGCACAGATATCTTTACGGTCTTCGTATAGTTTGCTCATCTCGCGGGCAGTAGCCATTAGGCTAAACGCCTTCTTCAGCACGGCCACGTCTACCTTCAAGGTTCTGTCCTTTATGTTCGTATCAGCCATCACGGTTTCTTGTTTTTGGGATTGTTAAGATACAAAAAAAAGGTTACTGGTTCCGGTTACGGGTTAATTTACCAATTGGCGATAAACATTGGTTTGGAATAATTACCCCCGTAAGGCTAGTTTTACTTTAAGTGAATCTTGCAGGTTGTCAAGGCTATTTTTGCATAGCTCAATCGTAAATCGTACCTTCTCGCCCGAGGCGAGACAAGCTGTAAATCATAAATTACTTTTCACTTGCTGTTTTTCCATCGACCATCAACCATGGACTATGGACTACAATATTTATCTTTGCGCCATGAGCCAGCAAGACGATTTGTTTAAGAACATTGTCTCCCACTGTAAGGAGTACGGATTTATCTTCCCTTCAAGCGAAATATATGACGGTTTGGGTGCCGTGTACGACTATGGCCCCTACGGCATAGAACTGAAAAAGAACATCCAAGATTTTTGGTGGAAAGCCATGGTACAACTGCACGAAAACATCGTGGGGCTTGACTCGGCCATATTTATGCACCCTACCACCTGGAAGGCCAGTGGTCACGTGGATGCTTTTAACGATCCGTTGATTGACAACAAAGACAGCAAAAAGCGCTACCGTGCCGACGTGTTGATTGAGGATGTAGTGGAAAAGTACCGCCAAAAGAACGACAAAGAAGTGGAGAAGGCACAAAAGCGCTTCGGCGATGCCTTTGATGAGGCCCAGTTTCGTGCCACCAACCCCAACATTTTGCGCAACCAAGCCAAAATGGACGAGATAGAGACCCGTTTTAAAGCGGCTCTTGAGGCGGGCGATATGGCGGAAATTAAACAGATTATTGTTGACCTAGAGATTGCCTGCCCCATAAGCGGTACCCGCAACTGGACGGAAGTGCGCCAGTTTAACTTGATGTTTAGTACTCAACTGGGTTCGGTGGCCGACGAGTCGTCTACCATATACCTTAGGCCGGAAACCGCACAGGGTATTTTTGTTAACTTTTTGAACGTATTGAACACCAGCCGCCAGCGCATTCCGTTTGGTATTGCACAGGTAGGCAAAGCCTTCCGCAACGAGATTGTGGCACGCCAGTTTATTTTCCGTACCCGCGAGTTTGAGCAAATGGAGATGCAATTCTTCGTTCGCCCGGGCGAGGAAATGCAGTGGTACAACTACTGGAAAGATTCGCGTATGAAATGGCATCGCGCCTTGGGCTTTGGCGCTGATAAACTTCGCTTTCACGACCACTTGAAAACTGCCCACTACGCCAACGCTGCCGTGGATATTGAGTTTGATTATCCGTTCGGATTCAAAGAAATGGAAGGCATTCACTCTCGTACCGATTATGACCTTACCCAACACGAGAAGCACAGCGGCAAGAAACTTCGCTACTTCGACCCCGAGATTAACGAGCACTATGTACCTTATGTGGTAGAGACCTCAGTGGGTCTTAACCGTACTTTCTTGGCGGTGCTTTGCAACAGCTACAAAGAGGAAACCTTGGAGAATGGCGAAACCCGCGTGGTGTTGAGCCTGCCAGCCAACTTAGCCCCAATTAAGGTAGCAGTATTGCCGCTGATGAAGAAAGATGGCTTGCCAGAGAAAGCCCGTGAGATAATGGATGTACTGAAATACGACCACCAGTTGTTTTACGACGAGAAAGATAGCATCGGTAAGCGCTACCGTCGCCAAGATGCGCTGGGCACACCATATTGCATCACCATCGACCACCAAACGCTGGAAGACAACACCGTTACCATCCGCGACCGCGACACCATGGCCCAAGAACGTGTATCCATTGATACCCTAGAAGCTATTGTAGGTAAGAAAGTGGGTTGGAAACAGCTGCTTTAATTTACGATTTAGTGAGGTACGAGGTACGATTTTTAAAAAATTGCAATTGCAAAAATCTTTGCCTTTTATGCCCCATTTAATGCAACTTTACCTACTTGGTTAGTGTTTGCACCTTATCAATCGTCCCTCGTAAATCGTACTTCGTACCTAAATTTACCCTATGTCTGCTCCTATCGAAATATTTACCGAATATACCCCTAACCCTGACTCGCTGAAGTTTGTAATCAACCGTTTGTTGAGCAAAGAGCGTAATGCCGATTTTCGTGATGCGGAATCGTCGCAAGAAGAGCCATTGCCAAAGGCGTTGTTTGAACTGCCGTATGTAAAAGGCGTATATATCTCTGCTAACTTTGTGACCATTACCAAAGACCCAGAGTTTGAGTGGATTGAAGTAATACCGCCGGTTCGCGATTTTCTGCGTACCTACATTACCGACGAAAAGCCCATCCTACGCCCAATGGCTGAGGTAGAGACTACCCAAGTAGACTCTAACCTTACCGAACTGGAGCAACGCATAGTGGCTACTTTGGATAAATTCGTGAAGCCTGCCGTTGAAATGGACGGTGGTAACATCATCTTCAAATCGTTTAACGACGGTGTGGTAAGCCTCGTAATGCAAGGTTCTTGCAGCGGTTGCCCTAGCAGCACCATGACCCTTAAAGCCGGCATTGAAGGCCTTTTGCAAAAAATGATTCCCGAAGTAAGGGAAGTGGTAGCCGAAGCGGGGTAATCTTAATTTGAGAATTTGAAAATGAGTCAATTTGAAAATTGTTATCCGTTTTTCCATTTTCAAATTAGCACATTTCCAAATTCGTCCCATAACTTTTGCGCCTAACAATCGTATAAGTAAAAGTTTGAACCAAAACCTTAGCTATGAAAAGCTTGTGGATCTTTTGCTTATGTGCTTTGTTTTCTTTGTCGGCCGTTGCCCAGATTAGTACTGGTGATGATGAGCCTGAGAAGCCCGCGGTAGTTCCTACGGAGGAGCAGGTGCTAGATAAACCTGTTTTTTATCGAAACCCTGGCAGCTTTATCATGAGTTTTAGCAACATTATGGTAAGCAAGCAGCGAGCGGTATCAATGCCCGTAAACTTACAGATCGAGGCTACGGCTTTCAAGAACTTCACCATCGGGCCTATGTTAACTTACTTTATGCTTAAAAACGTAAAGCAAGTAGAGCCTAACCAGAACCGCATACAAGATGGCAACCTAAAATACCACCAAGTAATGGTCGGTATTCGCGGTAGCTACCATTTTATGCCCTTGTTGCAAAAGCTGATTAACAAACCCATGCTCACCGACTATGTAGATGCTTATGTTACTGGCCACGTGGGTTATAGTGTGCTTTTTGCCGACGGTAGCAAAGCCAATATGGACTTCATGGATGCCAACCAGCGCATTCGCGGTGGCGCGGCCTTAGGGGTTCGTAGTATGGTATTGCCACGCTTCGGTTTCTTTATCGAAATGGGTTACACCTCTTACGGCTACGGCTCGTTCGGTATCACTACCGTGATTAAGTAGGATTAATTTACGATAGAGATTTACTAGTGTTCGAAACAAGATAAATCCCTTTAGGGATGTAATGTTGGTAGAAAAGAATGTGACCCTGAATCAAAAAATCCCGTAGGGATGATACCCGTAATAAGTGGTGTCGTCCATACTGGACTACTTCAAATTGCGAGCTTTTTTCTACCAACCTATAGTCCTTACAGGACTTTACACTGACCCTTTTCATTTTTACTTTTCGCTAGCCCTTTGCAGGCGGTCGTTTACAGCACGCCCGATACCAGTGTGTGGCACGGGTTCGGCAATAATAAGGTCAACGTCCATTTTATCCAGCTCACGTAAATAAGCAAATACATTGGCTGCGGCTTCGGCCAAATCGCCTTTTGGTGATAAAATGCGTTGCTGTGCCAAAGCTACTTCGGGCATCGTTTCTTTAAACGCCAATACCCCAACACGCTCCTGATAATGCTGTCCGTAAAGCAAGTTCAAGTTGCCCAAAAGCACGCGTTTGCCGGGTGCATAGTGGTTTAGCAGCATACCTGGTGCCAAAGGTTGGTTGTGTGCATCGGGTGCATGGGCAATATGCCCCACAACTGCCATCAAGGTTTCCTCACCAATGCCGCCTTGGCGCAATAGATATACCTCATCATCCTTTACCATTACTATGGTGCTCTCTACGCCTACCGATGATGCGCCACCATCTAATATATATGCCACCTTATCGTTTAGCTGTTCGGCTACATGCAACGGCTGTGTGGGGCTTATATAGCCCGATGGGTTAGCACTGGGCGCCGCCAACGGAAATTGCAATGAGCGCAGCAACTCCAGTGTAAGGCTATGGGCAGGTACGCGCAGGGCCACGGTTTCTAATCCACCAGTAACAATATCTGGCACCGAGGCATGGCGCGGCAGTACTATAGTAAGCGGGCCGGGCCAAAAAGTATCGGCAAGCAGTTGCGCCTTGGGCGGAAAATCGCTCGTCAAAGCCTTGGCGTGGGCCGTATCGGCCACGTGTAATATCAGGGGGTTGAAGCTTGGGCGATTCTTGGCTTCGAATATGCGTGCCACGGCTTCGGGGTTGAGTCCATTAGCGGCCAAGCCATAAACCGTTTCGGTGGGTATGGCAACCAATTGGCCACTTTGCAGCAGTTGTTTGGCTAGGGCAAGGTCTTTTCCTATTTTCGTCATCTTTATGGCTCGTCAACCCCGCAAAAATACACAATCCGCTACTACGCTGCTATCATTGGGTATAATACTGCTCATAGTGGCGTTTCTGTACTTGCTATGGCAGTACCGAAACCAGCAACCCACCGAGCCGATAAAGGGCCACGAGGTTACATCCACCATAAGCAGCGACTACAAACAACTGCTGCCCACCAGTCAGCTGCAATGGCAGCTAGTAGAGCACACGGGCTATACGCTGGCCTATAACGAAGCTACCGAGCAGGCGGCTTGGGTGGCTTATGTGCTTACCGATAGCATGGTGCTTTTCGGCAAGGCCAACCGGAGGGATTATTTCAATGCCGACGATGCTGTTGCCACAGGCTCGGCCGCCTTGCAAGATTATAAGGGCAGTGGCTATAGCCGCGGGCATTTGGCACCTGCCGCGGATATGAAATGGAGCACCACTGCCATGCAAGAGAGTTTTTTGTTGAGCAACATGAGCCCGCAGTTGCAGGAGTTTAATGGCGGTATCTGGAAGGTGCTGGAGGATAGGGTGCGCGACTGGGCCGTGAGCGAAGAGCGATTGATTATTGTTACGGGCCCTGTGTTTAAAAACTCCACTAAAACCATTGGTGGCAATGAGGTAGGCGTACCCGATTATTTCTATAAGGTGGTGATGGATGTTTCGCCACCGCATTATAAGTCGGTGGGGTTTGTGATGAAGCACGAAAAAGGCAACAAAGACCTTTATGAGTATGCCATGAGTGTGGATGAAGTGGAGGATTTTACTGGTCTCAACTTTTTCACTGCCTTACCCGATAGCACCGAGCAATTGCTGGAGCATAATGTTCAGCTGGAGTTGTGGGGGTTTTGACCTTTCCAAATGCACGTCATTGCGAGGACCAGGGTTGCAGAGCAGCACGGTTGCTTTTGAGATTCACCGCTAAACGGAACAACCCCCTCCCAGCCTCCCCCTGAAAAATGGGGAGGAGCTTACGTGTTTTGTATTTAAAACAAAAAAAAAGCGGACCAACGCCTTGGGCGATGTCCGCTTTTTGATAAAAGACGCAAATGCAACCTTAGTTGCCCATGCCAGCGAGCTTTTGCTCTAAGCTGTAGCGCATGATGTTTTTGATGATGGCGGTGCGAGGACGTTGCCAAGCGGTATCCAAAAGTTGCTTAACCTGTTCTAATTGATCCATTTCTTCTTGAATTTCAAAACTGGTGCTGCAGGCTTCGGCGATGGCTTGGTTTTCAGTCACTCCCGTTTCACCATAAACTTTGCGTATTAAATCGTTGTGGGTAAAAATTTCATTCATAGGCACTTGCGTTCGTTTTTGTTTTATACTGCTAAAACGCAACAAAAGATGCCTTATTATACAATGTCGAAAAAAATGTCTCAAAAAGCTGACTTTCAACAAAAATTAGCGAGTTTAAATTGAGGCTTATAGGCGCTATCACTAACTCCAAATGAATTTTGACTTGGTATCCACTTGGTATTGCTGCATGGTAGTATCGGGTACTGGCAAGCAGGCCATCTATACAATTTTGCCATCCGTAAACTCCAGCATTACCTGCGCAAACCTTATAGGTCGGGCATGGGGTCTCCTATAGCTATTTGTGTTTGTTTGGGCTTCACTGATTTTACCCGTTGGCGGCTCATATGGGCTGAACAGTGAATGTTTCGCGTAATAGAAACTGCACTCAGACAGTTAGAGCAAGAATGACGCAACTATTGGCCAAAATCTCATAATTCAACCTCATAAAGTGGTTGCTTGTTAGTTCTCGTACTTGGCATACTCGCCCAACAGGAACGATACCAACTCATTGATATACTCCTTATCGAAACGGAACTCAACGCCTGCGGTGCTGTATATTTCGCCAATGGGGCGGGTGTAGCCTAGGGCAAGGGCCGCTTTGTAGTTTTCAATGGCTTGGTGGCCATGCTGTAGCATTTGGCGCCACATAGCTACGGCACCTAGTTGGGCCATACCATACTCAATGTAATAGAACGGTACCTCGAACAAATGCAGCTGCTTGTGCCACATGTAAGCTAAATGCTCTTCCAAACCATTCCAATCGGTAGGGTCGCTAGCATGAAATTCGCGAAAAATAGCTAGCCAAGTATCTTTGCGCTGTTGCTGGGTGTGGGTAGGGTTGGTATATATCCAGTGTTGAAATTTGTCGATAATGGCTATCCACGGCAATACCTTGAGTATGCCTTCCAATTGTAGTTTTTGCGATTGTTTCAACTCGTCACTATCGGCGTAAAAAACGCTCCAATGGGGCATGGTGAAAAGCTCCATGCTCATGGAGGCCAGTTCTGCTACTTCAGAAGGGTATTGACGGAAGTACATAAGCTCTTGGTGATGGCTCAAAAACGAGTGCACGGCGTGGCCTGCTTCGTGTACCATGGTTTTCACGTCGCGGTCAGAGCCGGCAGAGTTCATAAAAATGAACGCTGAGCCAGTTTCAGGCAAGGTCATGTTATAGCCACCAGGTGCTTTCCCCGAACGCGAGTCCAAATCAAGATAGCCGTGTTCTTTCATGTTGCTTAAGCACTGTGCAAAGTAGTGGTCAACACTATCCAACACACCAATGGTTTTGTTGGTTAGGTCGGTACCGTCTTCGTAAGGCTTCAGGGCTTGCTTTCCTTCGGTGTCCACATCCAAATCCCAAGGCCTAAGAGGGTCAACGCCCAATTTTTCCTTGCGCTTGGCAACCAAATTGGCCACCACGGGCGTAACTACTTCGGCCACCGAGTTGTGAAAGGCCGTGCAATCATCAGGCGTGTAATCAAACCTGCCCATAGAGGCAAACTTATAATCGCGGAAGTTCTCAAAGCCAGCATTAAGGGCTACTTGATGGCGAAGCTTAATAAGCTCATCAAACAAATCATCCAACTTTTGCTGGTCGGCATGGCGCCTTTCCGAAATGATACGGTAAACCTCTTCGCGCACATTGCGGTCAGGGTTTTTAAGGTATTTGCTGGCTTGCTGTAGGGTATAGGTTTTACCTTGGTACACCACTTCCATGTTGCCAATTATCGAAGCATATTCATTCTCTTTCAGCTTCAACTCTTTAAACAATGGAAGGTTTTCTTCCCGGTAAAGTTCAATTTGCTTGCGCACGTTGCGCAGGTATATGAAGTATTGGTTGGGGTCTAGCTCGTCAATAAACGGCGAGGCTACCAACTTTTCGTTCAACTTAAAATTGTAAGTATTAAGCTTTGGGTCGAGCTCTTT
>CAIOSU010000045.1 GCA_903861055.1 uncultured bacterium | reverse complement strand
TTCATGCCAATTAATGATACCGGCAGGGCATCCGTTACAAACTCTTTCTCAAACATTACTGCATCGGTAATAATGCTCGTAACTTCCTCATTGCTTGGGCGGTTCTGCATCATACCAAACAATAGGCATGCAAAATCGCAGTGCAAGCCTTCGTCGCGGCTTATCAACTCGTTGCTGAAACAAAGACCTGGCATCAAGCCACGCTTCTTCAACCAAAATACCGAGCAAAAGCTACCCGAGAAGAAAATACCCTCAACGGCCGCAAATGCCACCAACCGGTGTGCAAACGATGGCGCCTCGTCAATCCACTTCATTGCCCAATCGGCTTTCTTTTTTACACAAGGCAAGGTTTGGAGAGCATTGAACATCTTATCCTTCTCTACCGGATTTTTGATGTAGGTATCAATCAACAAGCTGTAAGTCTCAGCGTGTATATTCTCAATCGCAATCTGGAAACCATAGAAACAACGTGCCTCTGGTATTTGCACGTCTTTCATAAAGTTAAGCACTAGGTTCTCGTTCACAATACCATCGCTGGCGGCAAAAAAGGCCAACACGTGCGAAATAAAGTGCCGCTCGTTGTCGGTCAGTTTGTCCCAATCAATCAAATCGTGGCTCAGGTCAATTTCCTCGGTGGTCCAAAAACTCGCTTCTGCCTGTTTATACATCTTCCATATCTGGTCATACTTGATCGGGAATAATACAAAACGGCTTTCGTTCGGTTCGAGGATAACGTCAACTTTGCTCATGGTATGCTAATATTCAATGGGTAATAAAAATCAATTTCGAGCACCTAACCCTACCAACCGGAGACAGTAATAGCCCCCTGCCGGCTCTGTTCAAAAAAAATTGAACCGGTCAGTTATGGCACAAGGCCATCAGTTGATATGGTTAAAAAAACCGGGTAGATTTCCCGGCTCGGTAACTGTTAATACAATATTAAGGAATGAAAAATGGTGGTTGAAAAATCTTTTTCAACACCCCTGCTGGATAAGAATTAAAAGCCTTATTTCACAAGGCTTAGGGCTGTGGAAATCTCTTTTTTTGGAAAATAAATTTGGTGCTTTCAATTCCCTTACCGAGCACTCAAAGATACTATTTATGCGGTATAGCGCATATTTTGCCCGAACAATTTTACGTACAGGTGTTAGGTAAACCTTTCGGTTGTTGTGTAAGTATTCTGTTGACCTAAAATGATGTTATGCACAACTTAACGTGGTAGAAAAAAGTAGGTGTGTTTTGAACTAAAAACGGAAACGGTTTGTGCTCAACTATAGGCAGTAAAAATATTAATGTGTGTGTGGCACTTTGCACGTTTTGCACACCGAGTTTGCATACTTATGGTTGAAGTATAAACCAAAAGCCACCATTACGGCACCCAAAACAATAATTGGGGTTTCGAACCAATGGCCATGGAAAAAATGGGCAATAAATAGAAAACTAAAACCCGAGATAACCACCAACAGCACTGGTAGGTTATGGTGGTGGTTGATATAATTGTGCAGCGTAATGCCGCCGCCAAACAACAACCCACTACCCAAAAGTAAATACTCAAGCCAGGGGTTGGTTTCGAAATAACTACCCAGAAACGGCAGCGAAACGGCCAAAAACGGTGTAGCCAAACAATGAATGGCACACAGCATGCTCAATGCAATGCCCAATCGGTTGGTAATGCGATGGTAGGGGCTTAGCGTTTCGGTTTCTGGTATACGGTTGTTCATAATGGCCACAAAGTTGCAGTATTCTAGCTTATAATGCAACAAGGTTGCAAATGATTCCCTGTTAGCCCAATTTGTTCAAATCGATAGGGAAAATGGATAATTATCAACGCCTGTACGCAACTATTTTAGGTGGTTTTTGCTCTATAACTAGATATTTTTTGCCGTATTGCGTAACTTAGCTAAGTAGTGAAACAGTTCCCCTTACTTATCATGTCAATGTTGGTTTGTGCCAATTTGTTTGCTCAGTTATCTTTGAGCAACAGGGGAGGACTTATATCTATCAAACAAGGCGGCTTTATCTCCGTTCATGGCGATTACGAAAGTACCGAAAATGGATTGGTGGATAACACCGATAGCATTTTCCTTTATGGCGATTGGATAAATAATGCTGGCAACACGGGCTTTAATCCCAATGCCGGAGGCACCGTAATACTGAACGATGATGCGCAACGCATCACTGGTGCCGATGTTACCCATTTCGGCAGATTAGACCTCAGGGGAACCGATGTAAAATATGGCGACCTAGATGTAGTGGTGGACGAGGAGTTGTTGTTGAATGACCATGAGTTTAGCCTGGATACGAATACCGTAACCGTTACCAACCCCGCGCTTACTGCCGTTACCAATATTGGAGATGGGTATGTTAGCAGCCTGAATAATGGGGGGCTTGCCCGCAATACCAATAGTTTGGGCGAATATTGGTTTCCGGTAGGCTCTAATGTTGGTACGTTCCGCTATCGCCCAATTATAGTTACGCCATCGTTGGCTAATGCATGGGTGTATAAGGTGCGTATGGCTAATGTGGACCCTACCCTTGAAGGTTTTGACACCGAAGTGCGCCAACCTACTATCTGTGTAGTAAACGAGAACTATTACCACCGCATTTTTAGCAATGGTACTGGCAGCGGCAACCCTGCATCGTTGCGTTTCTATTATGATGATTTGGCTGACGGTGCCTTCGAGAATATTCTTCATTGGCAGAATTTGCCGCAGTGGGAAGATGTAGGCACTGTGAGCAATATTATTGGTTCGCCCTTTAGTACTTTAGAAGTAACCAATTGGGCTAATTTTAGTACGCCAGCCTTTGCGTTAGGGAATGTAAGTAAGCCTTTTGAGGTGTTGGGTTTGGATGAGTTTTGCTTAGGCGATACTATTACCTTTACGATTCTAGAAAATTTCAATGGTTACCAATTCTACAATGGCGACCAGTTGCTGCAAGATAGTATCCTAAACACCTACACTATTAACAACTTGGTTTCGGGAGATTCCATTTGGGCTATCGGCATTGATTCTACTTGTATAGCTTATGGCAGTGGGCCGGTGCTCACGGCCTTCCCTGTACCTGTGCCAGATGCTGGCCGCGATACTACCGTATATTTTGGTGCCGATGTAACTTTGGTTGGTAACGGTGGGTTGGATTATGAGTGGTATCCTGATACGGTAGTGGCTTGCGTTTATTGCCAAAATACACTGGCCAATGTATTTGAGGATACTGAGTTTTTCTTAACCGTTGGCAATGAGTATGGTTGTAAGGCGGTTGACACGGTTTGGATATATACCAGTGCCGAAATTGACCCTCGCGAGGTGTTGAACATACCTAATGCTATTACCCCAAATGGCGATGGCGTTAACGATAGCTGGAACATCAGGAACTTGAGCTTATACCCCGACAACGAAATTATTATCCTCAACCGTTGGGGGAGCGAGATGTATCGTCAAGGACCATATACCCGTAACTGGAATGGCACCTATAATGGCACCGATTCGCCAGCGGGCACGTATTATTATCTCATTAAGCTCAATAATATTGGCGAAGTGTTGACCGGTCCGCTTACTGTTATACGCTAGTGGCTACTACATCATAATAGTTTTACTATTTTTATCCTAACAACATTTTAACCACTGCCTGCATTGGTATGAACATACCTTACAATAAACCGTATATTTCTGGTAACGAACTGGCTTACATTGAGGCAGCTATTAGGGAGGGTGCCATTTCGGGCGATGGCAGTTTTACGCATAAGTGCCAACAGTTATTGCAACAGCGCTATGGCTTTAAGAAATGTTTACTGACCACCAGTTGCACTGATGCCTTGGAACTTGCGGCCTTGCTATTGGGAGTTGGTCCAGGGGATGAGGTTATCGTTCCGTCCTATACATTTGTTTCTAGTGCCAATGCTTTTATTCTTCGTGGAGCAACCGTACTTTTTGCCGACTCATCGGCTGAAAGCCCCAATGTAGATGCCGAGAGCATTCGCAGCCTCATTACTCCCAATACCAAAGTAATAGTAGTGGTTCATTATGCGGGCATACCCTGCGACATGGTTGCCATTAACGATATTGCCAGAGAGTATGGCATATATGTGGTGGAGGATGCTGCTCACGCTTTGGATGCTTACTATAAGGGCACACCCACCGGAGCATTGGGCACCTTGGCTGCATTCTCTTTCCATGCTACCAAAAATGTGATAGCTGGCGAAGGGGGGATGCTGGTAATAAACGATGAGCAGTTTGCGGCTAGGGCAGAGGTGCTTCGCGAGAAGGGAACTAACCGTGCAGCCTTTTTAAGGGGCGAAATAGATAGATATGAGTGGGTTGACAAGGGCTCCTCTTTTTCGCCTTCGGAGCTGAATGCGGCTTTTCTGTTTGCGCAGCTAGAACAGTTAGACCATATACAAAAACGTAGGCTCCACCTTTGGAACCGCTACTACCAGGGCTTGCGTATGCTTGAATTGGGTAAAATGGCGCAATTGCCTTTGGTACACGATTATGAGACACACAGTGCGCATGTGTTTTACCTGGTTTGTGCCAATGCCGATGAGCGTATCGCCTTGATTGACCATCTAAAAAGCAACGGCATACAAGCCGTTTTCCATTACCTTTCGTTGCACCAAAGCCCCTATTATTTGCAGCAGCATGCACCCGTCAAATTGCCATATACCCAGCATTATGCCCATTGCTTGGTTAGGCTACCACTCTATTTTGAGCTTACCGATGAGCAACTAGACTACGTTGTGGGCAAGGTGCTGGAGTTTTATGCTTAATAACGATTTGATTTTGTTATGTAGTCTAATTGGCACTGAGGCTGAAATAGTGAACAAATGCTATTTAGATGATGGGATCAAGCCGTTTTATAACAACTCATATATGTCCTCATATTGAGCCACGGTGATGTTTTTAAAGCCAGCGTCGGTTAAGTGGTCGGTCCAGGTAGGCATTACTTCTGGGTCGCCGTGAACCAAAAACATCCTTTTTACTAAATCGGGATTTTGGCAGCTCAAAAACTGAAGCATTTCTTTATAATCACCATGGGCACTAAATGGGTCTATTACTACCACCTCAGCATTTACATCATAGTAGTCGCCATATATACTAACGCTTTTTTCGCCATTTCGCAAACGACCAGCAAGGCTGCTAGGCGTTGCCCAACCTACAATCAATATGGTATTGCGGGGGTCTTCAATATGATTTTTTAGGTGATGCTTTATTCGGCCTGCCTCAGCCATGCCCGATGCCGATATAATGATAGCCGGGCCTTTTAAGGTGTTTAATTGTATAGACTCTTGAACACTTTGCGTATAGTGCAGTTTATTGAACCCGAATGGCGATGGGTCGTTTTCCATGTATTCGGTCAGCTCCTCGTTGAAGCACTCGGGGTGATTATGCATTATTTCGGTGGCATCTACGGCCAGTGGGCTATCTACATACACGGGTATTGAGGGTAGTTGATGCTCAAACGCAAGGTTGTTAAGCACATTCACTATTTCTTGAGTTCGCCCAACGCTAAAGGCCGGAATGATTATTTTACCCTTTTTAGCCACGCAAGTTTCTTCCACAACTCGTCGTAGTTGTTCTTCTACATCGCCAAATTTATCATGCAACCTATCACCGTACGTCGATTCGCAAAGTATATAATCTGCTTGCGGAAACGGTTGCGGATCTTTTAAAATACGGTTGCCGTATTTGCCAATATCGCCAGTAAAGGTCAATCGTGTAGTTTTGTCACCTTCCGTTATCTTTAGGTTTACAATGGCGCTACCTATTATATGCCCTGCATCGGTAAAGGTTAGCTCTACACCTTCCATTACTTCGGCAGGCTCATTATACTTTATGGTGTTAAACTGTTTCAAGCACCGTTGCGCATCTTGGCTATCGTATAGTGGCTTTATTAGTTGCTTGCCCTTAGCTGCTAACTTTTTATTTACATAGGCCACCTCGCTTTCTTGTATGCCAGCACTGTCGGCCAGCATAATTTCGCAAAGGTCGGCTGTGGCCGGTGTACAGAATATTTGGCCCGAAAAGCCATCTTTAACTAATTTAGGTATCAATCCTGAATGATCGATATGGGCATGCGAAAGCACCAAAACATCTACCCCCCTGGGTTCAAAACCCCAGTGGCGATTCAGCTGTTCTGTATCTTGCCCTCTGCCTTGAAATAGGCCGCAATCCAATAATACATTTTTGCCATTTGCAAGTGTAAGCAGGTGTTTGCTTCCTGTAACTGTTCCTGCGGCACCATAAAATCCTATTTGCATCGTTACTTAAATTGTAATGTAAATATTGGCAATATCTTTTACATTCACTAGCAGAAAAGGTGATAGTGGATGTTTGGGTTCATGATACAAATCATCCTTTTTGGAAATGTAAATTTGCCTTTTTTTTCTTCCAAGCAATTTTACATTTCTTAGGCCAATATATAGGCTTAGGATATATCTTTATGTTCAAATTGTGAAAGAGTTAATTACATTCCTAATGGTAGCACTCGCATTCCGACACTGCTGGTGCTATGGGACAAGATAGAGAAGTTATGAAACCGAGTGATGAATTGTCGGAGTTGATACGTTGTATGAGCCCTTCTGAGAAGCGTTATTTTAAGTTACAAGCTG
>CAIOSU010000044.1 GCA_903861055.1 uncultured bacterium | reverse complement strand
TAGTGGCGCTAATGGTGCAGTTGAGTATTCAATTAACGGTGGAGCAAACTGGCAAGGCAGTAATAGCTTTACCAATTTGGCTGCAGGCAATTATACTGTTCAGGTGCGCGATGCCGCTGGATGCAATGCCAGTGCTGCCGGCAATCCACAGGTAGTTACCGCGCCACAGATTATGAATCTCAATTTTGGTATTACTCCGGCTACCACTGTTGGTGGTGCCAACGGTGCCATAAACCTAACCGTAACGGGCGGCACTACCCCACGCACGTTTCAGTGGAGTAATGGGCAAAGCACCGAGGATATAGGTAACCTTGCAGCAGCAAATTATTGTGTAACCGCAACCGATAACAGCGGCTGTACTATTACTGGTTGCGGAAACGTGACCCAACCAACCTGCAGCCTAGCAATAACCAGCGTGGTGGTAAATAACCCTTCATGCAACGGCGGTAGTAATGGTAGTATAGCTATTACCACAAGCGGTGCCAATGGTGCGGTTGAGTATTCAGTAAATGGCGGTAGTTCATGGTCGAGCACTAGTCCTGTAGGTGGTTTGTCGGTGGGCAGCTACACCGTGCAGGTGCGCGATGCGGCAGGTTGCACCGCCAATGCTCCACTTGGTTCTTACTCGCTAACTCAACCAGTGGCAATTTCGTTGGGTTTCAATGTTTCGCCCGTATCTGTTGTCGGCGGAAGTAATGGATCAATTAACCTAACAGTAATCAATGGAACAACTCCATTGACTTACCTATGGAGCAACGGTGCAACAACCGAAGATATTAGTGCCTTAGCCGCAGGCCAGTATTGTGTAACCGTTACGGCTGCCAACGGCTGCACTGCTTCCGGTTGCGACAATGTGGGCCAAGCGGGCTGTTCGTTGGCCATATCAAACGTTTCGGTATCGGATGTACAATGCAATGGTGGTGCCGATGGCAGCCTTATTGTTAGTGTTACAGGCGGTGCTGGCTTGGTTGAGTATAGCCGCAATGGAGGTAGCACCTGGTCGGCCAGCAATTCATTTACTGGTCTCGCTGCTGGAAACTATACGGTGCAAGTGCGCGATGGCAATGGATGCACTGCCACTGGTGGGCCTTATACAGTTAGCCAGCCAACGGCATTGAGCCTAAATACTGTTGTGGTAAACGTATCGCAATTTGGTGGCAATGATGGTAGTATAAACCTAACCGCTGTTGGTGGCATCACTCCTTATACTTTTTTATGGAACACAAATGCCGTTTCCGAAGACTTAACCGGTTTAAGCGCGGGCAATTATTGTGTAACCGTTACGGATGATAATGGTTGCACCGAAACCATTTGTACAAATGTTACACAACCTGCCAGTGGCTGTTCAGGTTTTGCGGTAACCAATGTAGCCGCGGTGCAACCGAATTGCCCTGGCGACAATGGTACCATAACTGTTAGTGTTACTGGTGGGCAGAATCCAATTCTGTATTCCGTTGATAGTGGAGCTACTTTCCAAAATGGGGTGAGCCTGTTTACCGTTGGGGGTGGAGTATATAAAGTACTGGTGCGCGATAATAATGGCTGTGAAGCCGTTTATAGCAGTAACCCCATTACAATTAACACGCTACAAGCTATCAATCCTATTATAGCCCAAGAGGGCGATACACTGTTTGTAAGTGACTTAGGTACTAGTTACCAGTGGCTATATGGCGGCAACCCGATTGCCAATTCCGATGATACCAGCTACACGGTTATTGCCAACGGCAGTTATACGGTAGTGGTAACCGATGCCAACGGTTGCAACTTTACCTCGGCAGCAATTCAGGTTACTGGGGTGGGAGTAGCCGAAGTGAGCAATTTACAATGGCAGCTTTGGCCCAACCCAACCGAAAACATAATTAGCTATAGCATTGGTATTACTAAAGCAAACATTGAAGTATATAGCACTGATGGTAGGTTGATGCTAACGCAAACCGTTAACCAGCCGATCGGACAATTAGATTTAAGTGGTCTTTCGCAAGGCGTATACCATATAAGAGTAGTGAGTGCTGAAGGCCAAGCAATTAGGCGAGTGATAAAATATTAAAAAATGCCTTTATCTGAAATAAATTGCTATTCATCGGTATACAAGCGAGGTTCAACGAAAAGAGTTGGACCTCGCTTTTTTTACGTTGTATATTTGTATCAACAATTAGAGTTTAAAATAAAATGACGAAGATTTAAAACATTTTGTTGAGTCCTGCGTTATACAGATATAGTTGGTTAGTTAGTTGTGTAATGCCGGCGGAGAGTGGTTCCTTCGCCGGATTTTTTTTGCCTTTTTTAGAACGCCGCCGATATAACTTCTTCCGATGGGGCATCTAAATATTTATTTTTTCAATCAGCTTACAATTTAATTCATTTGTCGGTTGTTTGCGTCAGTTTAACGAAAAGTATAAACTATAGTTGAACCGCATCGTATATTGCAGTGTTGTTAACTCTGAAACATATTGGTAAATGGTTGCCTCTAGGTGAGTAATAAGGTAAAAAGACGTGTGCGAAGCAGAGAATTACCCCGAAGTGAGGCAGAAGAGCAGAGGCAACCATTTTTATCATCCCTATAAAGTAGTTAAAGTTTTAGTTGGTTAGTTAGTTGTGTAATGCCGGCGGAGAGTGGTTCCTTCGCCGGATTTTTTTTGCCCGTTTGGGTACAAATCGAGTATATTCCTCTTTACCCTTGCGCCATGCAACCCCTTGGCTTATATTAGCGTTTAGATACTACACGCTACTTTTATCCTTGAAACCTGCATTTAATGAGCATTAAACCGTTTATGGTGGATCTTCATTGCCACCCTAACCTAAAATCTTTCCACTCTGGGCACCCCGAACCAACCTGCGATCTTTGGGAATGCATTGACCACAGTGAGGCCAACACAGGCTTTTTGAGGATGATTCGCAAAAATAGCACCCAAGTATTGAAACAATCCCAGTGCAACTTATATGCACTAAGTGAAGGCCAAGTGAGGGTAATTAACCTATCACTTTACCCCATGGAGCATGGTTTTTTGCGCATCCGCGATGTGCCTAGCCTGATGATAAGCAAAAATGCCAGTGAGCAATTGATTTCGCTTATTACGGGCATGGACCCGAAACGGATTAAGTACCTTAGAAATGTAGATGACCGATACTTTGACGACTTACAAAAGGAATATGACTTTGTAGCTAAGGGCCAAGGACTATCGCCCGATGGAAAGTTGGCATATAAAATAGTGAACAACTGCAAGGAGCTTGAGCATGTAGTAACCAAAGAGCCCAATACCATAGCCGTGATAATGAGTATTGAAGGCGCCCATGCATTTGGTTGCGGCGTAAAGGCCACCGAAAAGAAATCGATTGATGAGATGAAGGCCTTGCTCAGTGAGAATATTCGCAAGGTAAAGCAATGGGAGCACCCGCCATTTACTGTAAACCTAGCGCATCATTTCTGGAACCAATTGGGCGGCCATGCCACCAGCCTAAAGGGTGCATTAAACGGACTTATCAATCAGAATAAAGGCATTGATAAAGGGTTGACCGAGCTGGGCCGGCATGTGCTTAGGGAATTGTTGAGCCGCGAAAATGGCAAACGCATTCTTATTGATACAAAGCACATGAGCATTGCCTCGCGCATGGAGTATTATGGTTTTATTCGCAACTATAATTACCTAAACCCCAATGATAAAATACCAGTAATTTGCAGCCACGGCGGGGTAAACGGATATAAAGATTTAGCATCTTCCATCCGCACAAAAGACAATTTGAAGAAGAGCGCCGAAGGCCATTTCCATAAATGGAGTATCAACGTATGTAACGAAGAAATCCGCATCATTCACGAATCGGAAGGTTTGATTGGGATAATGATGG
>CAIOSU010000043.1 GCA_903861055.1 uncultured bacterium | reverse complement strand
ATATTTGCCCAGGTTTTTTGGGTGGTTGCATGGTGGTAATTTGGGAATTTGAAAATTTGAAATTAATGTGCGGATACGAAATGGATGTATCAATGTACTGATGTACCTATGAAAAAAATAAAACACTATAAGAGTAGCCTAAATCGGTACATCTACACATTGGTACATCGAACACATTGGTACATCGATATATCGGTACATTGGCACATCAGCACATCTACACATTGGTGCATCAGTATATTAGCACATCAACTATAATAGCTCCAAAAACGCGGCAAGACTTATTGCTTCGGTGTTTTCGTTAATGGCATAGCGCTCTATGCCGGGGTAGATGATGAAGTTTTTGGCAGTGCTTATTTCGTTGGCCGAGATAGCGTACCCTTTCGAAAACTTGGGGACCATGCTGCGTTTAACTTCTACTGCCCATATTTCTTTGTTCGGGCGCTCAATTAGTAAATCAATCTCATTGCCCGACGAGGTACGGTAGAAATAAACGCCAGATTGGTTTTCGTCGAGTAAGCTGCAAATGTTCTCTATCACAAAACCTTCCCAGCTCATACCAACAATGGGGTGCGACAATAATGCCTCTTTGTTTTCGATACCCAGCAAGGCGTGCAGTAATCCGCTATCGCGCACATATACTTTTGGCGATTTAATGAGGCGTTTGCCGTGGTTGCCATGGTAAGGCCGCAGTTTGCGCACCAACAGCAAATCAACCAACAAATCAAGGTAGCTCATTACCGTTTTTCCATCTACACCCAATGAGCCCGCCAGTTGCGATGCATTGAGCGTAGTGCCTTGCAAGTGAGCCAGCATGGTCCAGAACCGTCGCAGGGTTTCGGCAGGTATGCGCGGGCCCAGTTGCGGTATATCGCGCTCCAAATAAGTGCGAATAAAGTTTTTGCGCCACAACATGCTTTTAACATCGCTGGCAGCCATCACACTATCCGGAAAGCCACCCCGAACCCATAGCTTATCCATATCCTTGGGGTATTCGGTAAGGTTCAAGGGAAACAATTCGCAATAAGCTATACGGCCTGCCAAGCTCTCGCCCGACTGTTTCAATAAATCCATGGAGGCAGAGCCCAACAACAGGAACTGACCGGTTTTGCGGCCCGCCCTGCGGTTTTTGTCAATAATGCCCCTAAGCTCTTGAAACAGTTGCGGCATGCGCTGCACTTCGTCCATTATCACCAACTTATCTTGGTGGCTGGCTAGGTAGTAGGCAGGGTTTGCCAACTTTGCCCGGTCTTCCTCGCTTTCTAAATCCAGATAGAGTGTATTATGCGTGCGCGCTAGGTCCATAGCCAAGGTGGTTTTGCCCACTTGGCGTGGCCCAAGCAAAGCCACTGCCGGAAAAGTATCTAGCAGTTCGCTTACTTCTTCATATTTTTTACGCTCAATCATGTTTGTAAATTAGGAGTTTAGTTCCGAATATGCAAAGTTATTTTCGTGCTAATGTACGTTAAACAGATAGCAAAGTTACACATTTTACTTTGCATATTCGGAATTGAATTCCGAATATGCAAAGTTGAAAAGCCCATAAACACTCAAAAATAGGATTCTGGATTATATAAACGTTAGCACTACGCCTCCGGTAGCTACAATATCGCCCACGTATTGGCGCGGGATATCGCTGCCCCGGCCTTCGAGGCGAAACTCATAGCCGTTGCGGTCGGCCAGGTCGGCACCGGTTTCGCCATTGGCGGCGGCGCGCAGAGCAGCACTGGTTTTTAGGGGCTCATCGTAACCATATACAAAGGCCTCGCCTTGGTTATTCTCTACAATGGCAATCAGTTTGCACGATTTAATGGCCTTCTGCAAGCGGTCGGCCTTCACCTTCTCTTGGCGCGGCACAAAGCCCGTAATGGTGTACGAAACAAAGTTGGTACCATTGTCTTCCAGCGAGTTCTGGAAAGTGGCGTTCAGGGTATAGTCGGCAAACTCAAACTGGTGCCATTGGCTTTCGACATCGGCAGTATTGTCAACGGTTACGTCGGTATAAGAGTGATCGGCAGTGGAGGCTAAGAAGCTATCCACTTTATCACGGTTTACTAAAAACAGCCTGCGCACACCACCAATGGTGCTATTATCGTCGCAGGTAAGGGCATAGCCTTGGGTGAGAAATGACATGGTGAATTAATTTAAAATTTAAGATTAAAAATTGAAAATTGTCTTGGTTGAAAAATTTTGAATTTTCCAATTTTCCAATTTTCAATTCGCTTAACGCGAATACACCACATACTCATCGAACAGGTACTGCACACCTAGGTCGAAGTTGGCTTTGAAATAGAATTTCTCTTCCAACTCATCCAAGAAAAGTTTGGCATCACTACCCGGGGTTTTCACTTCGGTGCCGATAATCAGGTTTTCCTTTTTGGTGTACACGATACGGTGCGGGTCGGCCAGCCCTTGCGAAGCGATGGAGGCATCCCAAGCCAATTGGGCCTCTACTGGTATACCACGGAAAGTAAGCGGTCCGCCCTCAGCCAACTTCAGCATACCCGAATCGGTATCCATGTTTTCATAGGTCTCCATCAAGTTGGTATACACGGTGTCGGTTACCAAGAAAACCTTGCCATTTGGCTTAACGGCGCGCAGCGGGGCAGATCCTTTGTACATTTGGCGCAGTAAATCAATGGCCTCATCGGGGGCCAATTCGCCGGTGGTGCTTATGTCCACCTTAGTGCAGCCACCTGCCTCCAAAAGCTTAAACCAGCCGTCGAAGGTTTTAAAGAAGTTGGTGCTGTGGGCTGTATTGCCAAACCAGCAAAGCTCGAAAATGTCGTTGGTAATAGCGGTGTTGATGCGGTCAACCATCGCCTTCTCCAATACGGTGTTGCTAAGGTCGTATAGGTCGGTGCCGCGTTTCAGGTTTTGTTTGAAAACGGTGTCGTGGAAATCGGAAGCGCACTGCTCCAAGTTTACGGCACAAGGCTCGGTGTTGATGGTTTTTTCGCCAAGTGCAAAAGTACCGATAGCGTTAAAGCCACAGCTTTCCTTTTTTTGGATAATGCGATTCAACTCGTTAGCCAGGGTAATGGTTTTAGATCGGTTTACGGTAGGGTCTACCGCATAGGTGTCCACAATATTTTCTGCCGTGAACACGGGTTTCAGGAAAATCTCGGCTACGTGCTCCGTAGCCCAAGTCTCCACAATAGTTATAGCGTTTGCCATGGATTAATTGAAAATTTAAAATTGAAAATTTAAAATAGCCGCATCAATAAGTTAAAGCCATCGGATCTAACCCAATTGAAGCAGTCTTGTGTCTTGTGTCTTGATACTTGTGTCTAGTTAAAATCTGTTTTGCAAGTAGCTGCTTACATAGTTCCAGCCGTTTTTGCGGTCGCGTTCGGTGCGGGCTGGGTCGGTGTCGGCACCTGGGTTGCCGGTATCAATGCGGCGGGCTTTTAGGCGGTGCAATTCGCGCTCCAGGTTCTCCACGGTTTTATGTGGGTCGGCCTTACCTTGTGCCGCTTGAGGGGTTTCTTTGGCAGGGCTTGCCAATTGAGCGAGCAAGTCGTTTAGCTGTTGGATAAGCTCCTCCAGCTTTTGCTCCAATGCTTGGATGTTCTCCATGTTTGGTTTGGGTTTTGATTGTTTAGAAATATTAGAATTGAAAGCATTTTGCGGGTAAAGGCGTAGTTTGATGCGCTGGTCTAGTATGCCGATGGCAGCTACTGCTTTGTCAATCACCTTGGTAGATGCTTGTGGCTGCACTTGCCCAAGCCCTAGGCGGAAGGCCAAGCGATTGGCCACGGCAGCATCTGGAATGCGCTTCAGGCTTTCATCGAGTAACAGGGCCGCTACTTGCAACTCGCGAACAATGCCATCCACAAAGCCCATTTCAAGTGCCTCCTCGGCATTCAAGAGGGTTTCGGCATCCATCATAGCGCTTATGCGCTTTTTGTCGAGGCCCGTTTTGCGGTGATAAATGTCCAACAGGTCATCTTTCATCTTGTCCAAGTCGGTTTGCCCACCCTTTTTACCCCCTGCGTAGTAGGGGTTGTGGATGAAGAAATAGCTGTGCTCACCAATAAAGCTCTCTTTAGCCGCTGCCGCCACCACGGTAGCCGCGCTGGCCGCTATGCCACTGATGTAGGCGCTTAGTTGATAGCCTTGCAATTTCACGAAATCATAAATGGCAAAGGCATCAATTAGACTGCCACCAGGGCTATTGATATGGAGGCGCACGGGTTTGCCCGCGTGCGGCTTAAGCTCGTTGAGAAACTGGCGCGCCGAGATGCCAAAATCGCCTATTTCGTTATCAATGTATACTTCAATGGGCCCGGTTTCGGGCAGAGTGCTTTTAATGTTGTACCAACTTTTGTTGGCTGATGGCGTTTGGTCCATGTGGTTGTTTGTTTGGGGATGATTCAATTTTAAAGTTTGGCATGGTTGTTTCAGTCTTTCATAATATTCATCAAGTCTTGCGTCTAATTCTTAACTTTGCAGCACCCATGAAAAACTTGCCCATATTATTGCTGTTGTTGCTATCTAGCACTGGCATTTTTGCCCAAACCGATAGCTGCAACTTGCTCATACACAAGAGCATCAAAGACGAGTTCGTAAAATCGACCCGCCGCGAGACTATCTACAATGTGCCCAATCGCACCTTCGGCATATTTGTACAAAACCGCAACGGCTCCATGCAAATGGTATTCGATTGGACCATTGGGCTGAAGGCATTGGATGCCACCGAAAAATTCGAGCCTAAGAAACCAATCCTGCTTACCTTCTTTTTTAAGGATGGCAGCAGCCACGTTATTACCGTGGAAGAGTACATACCGGGCAGTGGGGCCAAACAGGTGCGCTATGCCTACAAATACACCATTGGCGGCTCGGCATTTATAACTGCAGAGGATATGGCGATACTCACCAAATTGCCAATAGTGAACATCCGAGAGAGCATATACGGCATTCCTTTCGACGATACCACACCCCTCAGGGCCGACTATTTGATTCGTGCCTTTAAGTGCGTTCAGCCGTAGGTTAGTTGATTGGTTTACTGGTTATTAGTTGATTGGTTTTGGACTCCGCTCCCATTGGACAATTACGCCTTTCCAATAATCGAACACAAACTGCACACAGCTTGGGCAGGCCATATCGCTGGGGCTTTTGTAGATGTATTCGTGGTACTTGGCGAATAGCGTTTTCACATCCTCTTTATTAGGTTGATGCCTATTTTGCTGCCATCGGGCAAAACAATCCTGTACCTGCTTTTGGTCTTCGGCCGAAATGTTTTCCAGGCCTTTATATTGTTTGTTCATCACCATTTTCCTAGTGGGCATTTCATGGGTTTAAGGGCAATTTTTGCTTTTAAGAAACAACCGCACATACCGCAACGCGCAAGGGGTTTAAAAATCCACAAGTGCAATAGCTTGTTTTTGAGGTGCGGGCAGGCTTGGCATTGCTGCCAACGATGTTGTTTCAGTTTTGGGGTGGAGAGCAGCGTTTCCATTAAAAGCTAGCCTCCGATTGTATGTTCAATAGCCGTAGTTGCTGGCTAGTAGTATCTACCACGTTGTTTACAATTTTCAAGCTACCTACCTCGTCGGCTATTACCCCGCGAAGGCCTTTTACCAGCGCTTCGCTATCCAAGCCTTCCATAGGCGCAGTTGCCGTGTTGTAGTACACTGGCGGCGCAACGGTAGGCACCATGCCGCCCGAGACAAAAAATCGTTTGCCACCCGTAATGGCATTCATCTCCGAAATGCTTTTTACAAAATCGGGCCTACTCCAAATATTGCGGTTCACTATCAGTTCGCCACCCTCGGCTTCCATCAAGTTGCCACCCGATAGAAACGACACACCCCCTTGACTGTGGGCAGCACCTTCTACCAAACCACCCGTGTCGAAAGGTATGTAGCCGCCTTTGGCAAACTTTTGTTTGGCTATTAAGGCCACTTGGGCGGCTGTGGTTACGGCTGCAGCCGCTATGGCGGCTATACCTGCCGGGCTGGGCGGCGGACCAAACTGGGCAATACCTTGCACCACCGCCTGCGCGCCGGCAATTATAGCTTTAGTAATGGCAAATGCCTTTTCGCGCTTGGCGGCGGCCTTTTTCTTTTCTTCGGCCTCCTTATCATACTTGGCATTGATGCTATCCAACTGAGCCTTTTTACCCTCTTCAGAAAGCACGCTGTTGTTTACGGCATCTATTTCGGCTTGGCGTTTTTGGTCAATTCGTGCCAGCTCGTTTTGTAGACGTACTTCGCTTAGTTGGTCGGCAAGGTTCAAAGCATCGTTCATGGCCGTAAAGGCATTTGAGGCGGCCTGTGCCTTACCTTGCAATGCCTCAGCTACAGCAACCTTATCGGTGCCATTATCGGGTGCGTCGGTGGTTGTTGGTTTTACCGAATTGTTAATCGTCTGCATACCTTTGGCCAGTGCATCAAGCCCCACCAAGTCAGCTGCTTGTTTCAGCTCGTTCAATACGGTGGCTGTTTGCATTGCCGTGTTTTGCAGGCCCTTTAAAGCGCTGTTAAAACTTACTTCAAACCTACCAGCACTATCCGTTGCGCTATTCAAGGTCGCGGTTATGGCTTCGCTTTGCTCTTGAACGATTTGCCGTTCTAGCTTCAATATTTTTTGCTGCGTTGCAGCCAACTGGTTGCTTGCGCCGCTTAACGTAGCTTGGCTTTTGGCTAGCTTGTCGTAAAGGGTCAGCATTGCGCCCAGGTCTTTGAGCAATTGCTGTAGCTCGGCATTCTCCACCGATATCTGAAATGCTATTTCCTTTGCCATGTTCTTATTGGTTTCCTTTTAAATGCAGCTTATCAAACCGTTTTACTAGGCCCTGTTCGTTTCGCTGCGATGCGAACATGATTTCGCGACCATCGGTGGTATATAGGTAGCCGCCTTGCACCAAAAAATTACCATCTTGGGTGAAGGTGAAGGCCCTGTATCGGTCGGTATTGGAGGTGCCGCCACCCACTTGTATAATGTCGTCGGGGCTAACCACATTGTAAGCGCCCAGCACGGTTTGGTTGCGGGCCGTGGCTACTGCCCCTTGCCCCAAGGCCACCGAAGCCGTGCCTGCCGGTGCCCAGTTGCCTGTGCCATTGTGCAGCACTGCCGAGGGCGTATCAGTAAGCGACCCTAAATGTTCATTGCCGTATTGCGAAGCCCTGCCTATGCCGCGCCCCAGTGTGGGCGCCATTTGGCTAACAGATGTGTATTCGGCTTGGCTGGTCAAATCGAGCTCAACGGGGTTGGTTGCCAGCACGGGCAGCAACATAACCTTTACCGGCAAACCCAATGCTGGCCTATAATCGGCAATGGTGGTGATGTAGTAATAACCCCTAATGGTTGGGTGGTTGATGTAAATGGGCCGTTGCAAATTGAGTTGCAAAACATCCGTTAAATCGAGCTTGAAATAGGCGATAACCTGCCTGCCATCCTCAATTTGGGCTATGGTGTTTTTATAATAATTGTTTACCAAACCCTGCACGCCACCATAGGCTAACACATCGCTACTCAACACCGGGTATTTCAACCTAAAGGAAGGGTTACGGCCAAACAGCCAAGCCGAGGTTTTGGGTTGCCCTAACCTGTTGGGCAACGTTTTAGCTTTATAGCCCTCGTAGTATAGTACCCGTGGCGCAAAATCATAGTTCACATCGGGGTAAGGCGCAAGGTCTTTCCACAACCGCGGTATTTCGGGGGCAGCGTTTGATTGGTTAAAGGGATTGAAAATGTTCCAATCTTGGAACGTAAGGGTGTAAGCAAAGTTTTTAGTGCCCAACTCTTGGTTGCCGGGGTTGTATTTTATGGGCAACTTATGCGCCAACGAACCCGGCTGTTTTTTGGTGGTTTCGGCACGCTCTTTCAAAAAAGCATCTTT
>CAIOSU010000042.1 GCA_903861055.1 uncultured bacterium | reverse complement strand
CTTCGATGTAGAGAAAATTGTGCGTCAAAAGGTTTCCTTGCTTTCCCCAATTACCTTAGAAAATCTAATAATGGAAATACTTAAAAAGGAGTTCCAGTTTATTGAGCTAATCGGCGCTGTGCTAGGTTTCCTTATCGGCGTTATACAGGTTTTATTGGTTTGGGTTAGCAAAATGTAACGTTGTTGGTTACTAGTTGAATGGTTCACTGTTCATGAGGTTGAGGGGCGGTTACAAGTGGGTGTTTTTCCCTATTTTCACTAATCAACAAATCAACCAACTAACCTATAACCAATTATGAAACGTGTAACCGCCATTGGTGGCATCTTTTTCAAAAGCCACGACCCTGATAAAATTAAAGATTGGTATAGAGAGCATTTAGGTTTCGATACTAACCAGTGGGGCACTACGTTCGAATGGAGGCATTTGGATGACCATACTAAGAAAGGCTCAAGCCAGTGGAGCCCTTTTGCTGCCGATACCAAGTATTTTTCGCCCAGCACCAAAGAGTTTATGGTAAACTACCGTGTAGAGAACCTGGAGTGGCTGGTGGGTGAGCTAAAGAAAGAAGGCGTTACGATAATTGATGAGATTGCGACTTACGATTATGGTAAGTTTGTGCACATACTCGACCCAGAAGGCAATGCCATTGAGCTGTGGGAACCAATTGGGGAATAATATAGAGGGTGTTTTACTTTTTAGTTTCTGAATTGTTTATTTAACTCGCAACTCTTAACCCGCAACCCGCACTCATTCGACTCCGCTCAGGGTGAGACAATTTAATGGAATGGAAAAAGTACGTGCTGATAAGTGGTTGTGGGCAATAAGGCTGTTTAAAACACGGGGCCTAGCAAGCGACGCTTGCAATGCTGGAAAGGTGAAACTTAGTGGCGACAGTATAAAGCCAGCCAAAGACCTGAAAGTAGGGGATACCCTTACTATAACTAAAGAACAGCAACGCCTTACCTACAAAATAACTAAGCTAATAGATAAAAGGGTAGGGGCACCCGAAGCGCAACTCTGCTACGAAGACCTAACTCCACCTGAAGAACGGGAAAGTGCTGCTATGCCATCGGTATTCCGTTTCCCAACCCGCGAGCGTGGTGCAGGCCGCCCCACCAAAAAAGAGCGCAGAGATATGGGGAAGCTACGGGGCGATGACAAGTGAATTTGTAAATTTGAAAATGTGCTAATTTGACAATGAGGGAGATTGTAATCGTACTTCGTACCTAATCACTTAACCCACCACCACCTCATACGCACCCTCATCCAAATGCTTCAACTCTTTTCTAAACTGCGCTGTTAGCCGCGGGTATAGTGTGGTGTTTTTGCCTTCACGGCTTAAGTACCAACTTTGGCACCCCGATTGCCAAACGGTGCCTTCAAATTGGGTTTGCAAGTGCTGGTTATGCTTTGCTTGTATGTCGGCATTTACATCCAAGTAACCATTGGGTCCATGGTTCTCTAAAAGTTTTAGATAATCTATTAGGTAGTTCATCTGGCTTTCCATCATGTGCACCACCGAGTTATGGCCTAGCCCTGTATTGGGCCCCAGAATAAAGGCTAGGTTGGGGAACCCAGAGACCGTGGTGCCACGGTAAGCTTGTGCGCCAGTTTGGCGCCATTCACTCAGCAAGTCACGGTTGTTTAGGCCCGTTATGGTGGTGTATAGCTCAATTTCGGCAGCAACAAAGCCCGTAGCCAGCACAATGGCATCAAAGTCATGCTGTATGCCATCGGCGGTTATTATGCCTTTAGCATTCCATTCTTGTATGCTGGTGGTTTCGAGGGTTACATTTGGCCTATTGAAGGCAGGGTAGTAGTCGTTGCTTACCAATACTCGCTTACAACCCATTTTATAGTTAGGTGTTAGCTTTCTGCGGGTTTCGGGGTCGCGTACTTGCTTACTTAAATGCCTAAGCGATAGTTTTGACCCAATGCGATTGATGGTTTCGTTGCCCACAAAGGCTTTCCCGAAAAACTCATTTCGCCAGTAAATCATCTCTCGGTAAAACTTGTTAATGGCAGGGGCTGTCTTGAACAGCCCTTTTGCAAAGCCTGAGAATGCATGGTCGGGGCGCATTTGCACCCATGCAGCCGTGCGCTGAAAAACGGTCAGTTGCCCCACTATAGGCGCAATGTTGGGCACTATTTGTATGCTGCTGGCACCGGTACCAATAACGGCTACACGTTTGCCTTTTAAATCGTAGTTATTGTCCCACTCGGCACTATGAAAAACTTTGCCTTGGAAAAGCTCCATGCCTTTGAATTTTGGCGTGTTGGGCCTATTCAAGGGCCCCGTGGCCGAAATAACCAACTTCACTCGGGTGATGGTACCGTGTTGGTCGGTTATTTCCCATAGGCCGTGTTCTTCAATAAATTTTAGGCCTACAATATCGGTGTTGAAGCGGATTTTGTTGCGAAGGTTGTGTTTTTCAGCTACATCCTTAATATACTCCAATATCTCGGGTTGCTTGCTAAATGCACGGCTCCAGTTGGGATTCAATTCGTCGGCAAAAGAGTATAGGTGTGAAGGTACATCGCAGGCACATCCTGGGTAAACATTATCACGCCAAGTACCACCTACCTCGCTAGCCCTTTCAAATATCACAAACGAGTTGCGGCCTTCCTTTTGCAAGCGCAAGGCAGCCACTAAGCCACCAAAACCGGCACCTATAATACCAACTTGAAAATCAGCTTTCATATTGGCTAAGTTAATGAATTAGGGCGATGAGTGATGATGTCCCTAACATTTCGTCAGAGAGCAACAATGTACTAAAAAAGTGGGCCACCCTTTCGAGCGGCCCACTTATACTATTGGTTATGCTATACTTAGCTTGTTGCTTTTCACGCTAAAACTATCTGAATGATTTTTCCATGATGTGAATCCACGCTTTATTGAAACGCTCGTTTTCTTCTCTGAGCTTAAATAACTGCTCTAAGCCTTTCTCCCAGTTGTCTGGCTGCGATAGGTAAACGTAGTACCATTTTCGTTTCTTGTCGTAAACCACACCTGCTTTAAATCCTTCTTTTGTAAGCTGCTCTTGGAAGTTATAAGAGTTCTGCTCAATACGGAACGAACCTACTACCATGAAGTAGTTACCTAATTCAGCGCCACGCTTGTACTCCAAGTCGTTTTCGTCAACAATACGTGTGCGT
>CAIOSU010000041.1 GCA_903861055.1 uncultured bacterium | reverse complement strand
GCCTATATGAACAATAAACTTACGATTTACCCTAAAAAAATCATTAGGGTCTAACATGCCTTGCAACTCCTCAATTTTATGATCGATGTTGTGCTTTTTTCCGTCATTGGTAATCAAAAAAACCAATCCTTCCTCGGCAAATGCAAATAATACGTCGCCCGACTTTACAGACCCTAAGTTTTGGCCATTCTTAACCATAAACCTTTCCCGGTAGTTGGGCTTCGATAGGCTTTTAATCAACTCTTCTATAACGGTGGAGCTGTACTCCATTTTTTTGCCGTGCAACAGCTTATACTTTTCAATAGCTGCATTAAGTTCTCCGGCATCAATGGGTTTCAATAAATAATCAAGACTATTCACCTTAAACGCCTTTAAGGCATACTGATCGAAAGCGGTGGTGAAAATTATCGGGGTAGTAATATTCAGCTTCTTTATCACATCAAAGCTTAACCCATCCGAAAGCTGTATATCCATGAAAATAAGGTCGGGCTGTTCGTTTTCTTCAAACCAAGCCAAGGCACTTTTTATGCTATGCAAACTACCCAATACTTCAATGTAGGGGTATTTATCCGTGAAAATATCTTGCAGTATGTGCGCCGAAATCTGTTCGTCCTCAATAATGAGTACCTTCATATATGTGGGTAGTATATCTCCGACAAAACTAACACAAAAAACATACTATGAGAAAATGATAACTTTGAGAACTACTCCGTTTAAGAATGCAAACGATAACGTCTAAGGAGTGCTTGATTACTCATTTCGTTTGCTGTAGGATGTAAATTGAATGCAATAAAATTTGGGCACCGGCATTGTCGTTAAAGGTAAAAACAACCCAGCGCCCGAACAAACTAAAAAGCTGCTAAGCAAATATGGCTGCCGATTTTGAATTAAAAAAGGCAAACAATGCCTACCTAATTATTACCTATATGGAACGTGCTATTATCCAAATGAATTGTAAACTGCCAATTAACAATTTGAACTAGTTGTAAACGATTTTGTTAACGAATAAACCTTTTTCTATGAGCACATTGATAACATACGCAATTGCTACCGTTACTTTTTTTGCCATAGATATGGTTTGGTTGGGGCTTGTTGCTAAAAATTTCTATCGCACCAAACTTTCGCATGTGTTATCACCAGATGTGGTATGGCCTGCGGCCATTGTGTTCTATCTAATATACATAGCGGGCATTGTGTACTTTGCAATTAACCCTGCCTTGAAAGATGCTAGCTGGCAAGATGCACTACTTAAAGGTGCATTGTTAGGGGGCCTCTGTTATGCCACATATGACTTAACCAACATGGCAACTATCGCAAAATGGCCTATCGAAATTGTAATAGTTGATATTATTTGGGGCGTAGTACTTACAGGCTCGGTTTCGCTCATTACGTTTTTAATAGCAAACGCTATAAAATAAACAGCGGGCGGGTTATTAATTAACAAAAGTGCTTCGCACTGCGAAGCTATCTACGCCGAGAAGCCAAATATCTTGAAAACCTTTGATGCTGTAATAATTGCCAGGGTAAAACTCTAGTTCTTGCACCGATTGGTAAAAAATATTTTTAGTTTCTAAGCGAGCCTCAATGTAAGAAGGCTCTGGCTGTCCAGGTTGAAAATACAAATGGATGTAACGGGTGCGCAGCTTATCATCTTGCGCTATGTAACTTACCCTTGTAAACGAGTCGGTTTCAACAAACAGGGTATCAACTAAGTATTTTCCGTTCAAGGCAGGTTTATCAATATCCGCCTCCCTGAATGCCGTAAACTCGGCCTCCCATCTTGCTGCATCCAACGTAACCACTTGCTGCTCTTGTTTTCCGTTTAAGTAAACGTACTTGTTCACAACAGCGCCCGATTGTGCATAAGCATCCAACCGTTGATCAATTAAAGCATTCAAGCAATAATGTACCCCGGCGCATTCAACACTAGGAGCATTGCCCTGTCTGCCGCAGCTCAAAAGCATAACAACTACCCAAAACGTTACTATAACTGAAAAGAGGCGATTTAGCATTTTATTTTGCAAATAGAATTATACTATCTTTATCCATTGTAGGCCACTTGCGTGGTTTGCGAAATTACAGGTTAAAACCCGTATTAAAGCGAAAGAGTTTGGCATAATTTTAGCCCTATAGAAGCAAATCAGTACAAACTACAATGAGAAAATCCGTGAAAGCTGTTATTCTGTTTATGTTGGTAAGTGTGGTAGCTACTGCTGCATACTTTCCAGCCGTGTTGGATGACATAAGCCTTGC
>CAIOSU010000040.1 GCA_903861055.1 uncultured bacterium | reverse complement strand
TGCTGCCCATGAACACGGGCGCCGAAGCCGTGGAAACAGCTATTAAAATTACCCGCAAATGGGCTTACGAAAAAAAAGGTATTGCCGAAAAAGAAGCCAAGATTATTGTGTGCGAGCATAACTTTCATGGCCGCACCACTACTATAGTTTCTTTCAGTACCGATCCAAGTTCGAAGAAAAATTTCGGGCCATATACACCTGGCTTCGAAACCATACCTTACAACAATATAGCCGCTTTGGAGGCTGCCCTGAAAGACCCAAATATTGCGGGTTTTTTAATAGAACCCATACAAGGCGAAGCGGGTGTTGATGTGCCAAGCGATGGCTACCTAGCTAAAGCATATGAGCTTTGCAAAGCGGCCAATGTACTTTTTATTGCCGATGAGGTGCAAACCGGCATAGCCCGCACAGGCAAGCTACTGGCCTGCGACCACGAAGGGGTGCGCCCTGATTTGGTAATATTGGGCAAGGCCATTAGCGGCGGCGTATACCCTGTTTCGGCAGTATTGGCCGACGATGCTGTCATGGGGGTAATCAAACCAGGGCAGCATGGCTCCACATTTGGGGGCAACCCGCTGGCAGCTAAAGTAGCCATTGCAGCCCTTGAAGTTATAAAAGATGAGAAACTTGCCGAAAACGCCCAACGCCTTGGTGAGATATTACGCCGCGAATTGCGAGCACTTAACAGTCCTTTGATTAAGATGGTGAGGGGCAAAGGCCTGCTGAATGCCATAGTGTTAAATACCAACGACATGGAACTGGGCTGGAACATTTGCCTAAAGCTCCGCGATAATGGCCTTTTGGCCAAACCTACCCACGGAGACAAAATTCGATTTGCCCCACCATTGGTAATGACCGAGGAACAGTTGCACGAATGTGTAGGTATCATTGCAAAAACCCTTTTACAATTTGAAAAGTAATTGAAAATTTAAAATTACCTCATAACACTTTCAAATTTTCAATTTTGAATTTACTACCCATGCGCATTGATGTACTTACCGTTTTGCCCGGACTGTTGGAGAGCCCATTCTCACACTCCATTATGAAACGCGCCCAAGAAAAAGGCTTGCTGGAGGTACACGTTCACGATATTAGGGAATACAGCACCGACAAGCATAAAAAAGTTGACGACTACCAGTTTGGTGGCGGAGCCGGCATGGTAATGAGCATTGAGCCCATTGCCCGTTGCATTGAGCAGTTGAAAAGTGAGCGCACTTATACCGATATTATATATATGACGCCTGATGGTGTTACGCTGAATCAACAAATGTGCAACTCCCTTTCGATGACTGAGAACCTCATCATTTTATGCGGCCATTACAAAGGCGTAGATGAAAGGGTGCGCGAAATATACATAACCAAAGAAATTTCGGTTGGCGATTATGTATTGTCGGGTGGTGAGTTAGCAGCGGCTATTTTAGTTGATAGTATAGGGCGGTTGCTGCCAGGGGTTTTGAATGATGAAACGTCGGCACTGTTTGATTCTTTTCAAGACGGAATGCTGTCGCCACCAGTATATACCAGGCCTGCTGAGTATAATGGACATAAGATTCCAGAGGTGTTGTTAAGCGGCAATGCCAAGCAAATAGAGCAGTGGAGATATGATATGGCTGTGGAAAGAACAAAAAATCGTCGTCCCGACCTACTAACTGATGAAATAAATTAGTTTGGAACGTAAAAAGCATTATCTTTGCAGTCACGTTTTAAAAATCCAGAATAACATAAGGCCATGGACCTGATTAGAGAAATCACACAAGAACTTGTACCGGGAAAGAATCACGTTGATTTTAAAGCTGGTGACAACATCACTGTTTATTATAAAATCATAGAAGGCGAGAAAGAGCGTGTTCAGCCATTCCGCGGTGACGTTATCCAACGTCGCGGCACTGGCACTACTGCTACTTTTACCGTTCGTAAGATTAGCAACGGAGTAGGTGTTGAGCGTGTGTTCCCAACTTTTTCTCCAAACATCGAGAACATTGAAGTGAACAAACACGGTAAAGTACGTCGCGCACGTATTTTCTATCAGCGTAAACTTAGCGGCAAAAAAGCACGTATTGCCGAAAAACGCTTTACTCCTGCTGCAAAAGCATAAGCTTAGCCGTATACCATACAAAAAGCCCTTTGCGAGCATCGCAAAGGGCTTTTTGTTTTGGATAATTTGATTTAGGTTAAATCCTGGAACCAGAACTCATGCTCAGAACCTGCATATTTTTTGGCTACCAATTCTCCTTTGGTGATGGCAATGGGATTAGTAAAATAAGGCGCATCAAACACAAACGTATGGAACTCACCATGCTCGCCACAAGGGTCAACACCGAGAGGTAGGTCGGCTAATAATTGGTCATCTAGCAAACGGCCGGCAAATGCGCTTGAGAGCTTGCTACCATCAACGCATACCAAAATAGCATGTATACCCGATTCAATAACTAGATGCGCCATGTCTTTGGTGTTTTCTTTCCAAAGCGGATACACACCTTCCATTTCAGCGGCAGCTAAAAACTCATCGCGATACTGCCGAAGGTCTTCCAAAAAAATATCGCCAAATATCACCTGATTAATGCCCTCTTTTTTGAGCCACAAAAGGGTTTCCCGCAAAGCTTGCTCATAAGCACCGTGGTCGGTTGCTGTAGGCACTGGCATCCAGCGCACCGGAATATCCATTACCTCGGCTTGTCGCTCAATAAGCTCATTTCGCACACCATGCATACTTACTCTTCCAGTCTCCTCATTAGAGGTTACAATTAGGCAACGTACCTGGTATTGGCCCGCTTGCAATACCCTCAATAGTGCAATTGCGCTGTCTTTCCCGCCGCTCCAAAACATAGCAGCCTTTGTTTGTATACCGTACATCCTCTTAGTCCTCCAATTTTGGTTGTGCTGCAATTTTAACTGCCTTCAGCATAGCAGGTACTTTTATAACAAAAACGGAACCGGAAGGTGCGTTGTTTTCAACGGTTACTTCGCCTTTATGGTTGCTGGTTACCCGCTTTACAATAAACAACCCCAAGCCGGTACCCTTAGCCGTGCGAGTAAGCTCATTGCCCACTCGGTAAAATTTATCAAATACCTTACGTTTTTCGTTCTCGGCAATACCAACCCCACCATCAGCAACTGCAATTTGAGCTATGCCTTCGCTAAGCGAAAGGCTCACCACAATTTTACGGCTCTCGCCAGAGTACTTCACGGCATTTTCAAGCAGGTTCCATACCGCCGAAGCAAAAGAAACTGGATCCATTTTCATCCAAACATTAGGGCGTATCCGTGATTCAAACTGCCAATTATCGCCATAATGCTGTTGTGCTTTCCCAACTAAATTTGCTACAAAATTTGATAGATCAGTATCTTCAAAAGTATAAGTGTACGAGCGGGCTTCAATTTTAGCGGCAAGCAAAATATTATCTACCAAGGTTTCCAATCTATCCACATCACTAATGGCATTGGTAGCTAAGTTGTTGAATTTAGTTTCGAGCCCACCACGCCTAGTAATGGTTTGCAACGATAGCTTAATAGCTGCCATCGGCGATTTCAACTCGTGTGTGATGCTCAACAAGAAATTGTTCTGCTGTCGTGCTAAAGCTATTTCTTTTGAGAAAGTGCGCATTAACTGCCATGCACCCAATGCCAAAAGCAACATAAACACTAATCCCTCACCTCTTATCATCCATTTCTGCCTATTGAACTTAGCATCCAACTCTTGGTAATGTGCTGAGGTGTAATAAGTTGAGTCAGTTAACGATAATTGGTTTTGAACATTAAAAAGCAATTGCTCCTTTTGCGCCAAAGTCTCAAATGCCATATTGTTTTTCTCGGTGAGCAAAAACGACCACCACAAATAGCTAGCAAAAATGTAGAGCACTACTACATAAAATACCATTGGCGGACTAATATACTTACTGCTTGGCATACCCTAACTATTACTTATGAAGCGGTAATTTAACAAAAAAGGTAGTTCCCATCTCTGGTTCGCTATCAAACCAAACTTCGCCACCGGCATTCTCAACAATCTGCTTGCTCATGGCCAAACCTAAACCCGTTCCAGAGCTTTTAGTAGTGAAATTGGGCACAAATACTTTGCTGCGTTGCTCTTCAGTTATCCCTATCCCATTATCTTTAACCCATACTGTGGTATAATGGTTCTCACGTTCTACACCAATGGTTACCGTTCCGTGCTTACCATCTGGTATTGCCTGCACGGCGTTTTTAACTAAATTGTTAAATACGCGCAATAGTTGGTTCTTATCGGCATACACCCAAACCTGTTCGGCCCGTTCGTGCACGATGCTCACATTTTGTTCTTCTCTAAACAAATCGGCCACTGAAGCAACTACCTCGGTCAAATCGAACACTTCGTTTTGGGCAGTAGGCATTTTTGCAAATGAAGAGAACTCCGAAGCAATATGCGATAAGCTATCAATTTGCTCAATCATAGTAGCCATTACGCGTTGCGCAAGCACATCCACATTTGGCCTACCATCGGCCATGGCACGCTGCAAGTGCTGTATACTTAGCTTCATTGGGGTGAGCGGGTTCTTTATCTCGTGTGCTATCTGCTTGGCCATTTCGCGCCATGCACTTTCCCTTTCTGAGCGTGCAAGCAAATCGGCACTTTGCTCCAACTCGCCAATCATCTTATTATACTCTTGCACCAACTTACCTATTTCATCATTGTTTTTCCACTCAATCGGCTCGTTTTTGCGGCCCAATTGGGTTTGTTTTATTTTTTCGCCAATAGCTGATAATGGATAAGTTATAGAGTTTGACAAAAGGTAGGCTAATGAGCCCGCCGCAATAAGCAAAAGCACATACACATTTACCAAGGCTACCAAGAAAGATGATATCTCGCCTTGCAGTTCTTTTTCCCTTGCAAAGTATGGTAAATTTACATAGGCCACCAATTCGCCATCAATATTGCGAAGTGGCACATAAACGGCCAAATATTGCAATGCTCCTATATTTTCGGTTTGCAGCACTTGCGAGCGCTTACCAACTTCCAATTCCTTGTAAGCCAGTGGGTTTATAATGTCCGATAACAAACCTTTCTCAAAAATATCTGGCTGCGAGGTATTGATAAGGATGCCATTCAAGTCGTAGATATTGATATCCATATTGTGGATGTCGGCCAAGGTAGGTAAATCAGAAGGCCTTTCGCTTTCATTCTGAATAGAGCGGTAATCGCGAATTTTTAAAAAATCGGGATTTTGCCTCAAGTTATACTCTATGGCCGACTTGATTGCATTTTGCTTCTTAATCAAACTATCTAAGTGATAATAATTATACTCTCCCCTAAAGTGAAGTATGGTTACAAAACCAATAGTTAAAAAACTAAATACCAACATCGCAATCATGGAGTATTGTATCTTGTCTTTAAACGAAAGATCAAGTAGGCCTGTCCAATTGGTTTGCTTGTAATAAAGTCTAATCGCTATCCTAACAAGCAATACCACAAAGGCAAACAGCAAATACAAACCAAACAAATATGAGAACAGGGTTACAGGTTCAAGCCATCCTTCGCTGGCTTTCGATATAATTACCCATTTATCATTACCTGCATAGTAAGCCAGGTGGCTCATGCCATCGCGCACCCTGTGAAAATACTCTTCAGTTAAATCTTCCTCCTCCGGAAAATCGAACTCATAACTATACGCAAAGTTGCCTTCCTTTCTTATCAAATTACCATTTTCGTAAACGGCATGGCTATATAAATCTGATTCTTCAGGAAGCTTAATTTTTTCTTCGAGCAATAATTCCGGATATAAGTTAGTTTTGGCATAACTTTTTGGGTTCATCTCGATGATGATGGTACCAATAAACTTGTTTTTGTAAAGAATGGGCAAATTGCACAGATAGGTATAGCTACCTCCGTTTTTGGGGATAAAATATAGATAATCGCTTGGTGGGGTTAGTTCGGCGTTTTCGTCTAGCAAGTCGAGGAAAGAATCGTCCTCTCCCAATATCAAATCACCTTGCTTGTTTATGAGGTAAATACTTATATCGTATTTGTTAAAGTAGCCGCTGAAATAAAGCGTGCGAATACGTTTAACAATATCGCGGGTTGAAATAAACGGAGTGAGGAAGTAATTTTTTACAAATTCATCTCCGAAAATTCGTTCCTGTACATCCAAAAAAAGATATTCTGTTATCCTATCCCTTTGGTCGGATAGTTTGCGCGCCATGGTTTTGCGTTGCTCCAATTCGCGCATTTGGTTGTACTGGTACATGTGCACCGTAGAAAACAGCGCAAAGAAAATGATAAGCAAAGTAAGGTTGGTAAAACTGGTCAAATCCCTGCGGCGAGAAACCTGCCACAACATGAACAAAAGATACATCACAACCCACGGCACCGAAACTAATAGCTCCCAAGTTTGGCCCAAAGCATAAAAAACGGAAACAAAAATGCCCCCCAAAACTAGTAATGCAAAGGCATGCTGCCACAACGAAATGTTGAACTTACTAATGTAGCGCACAAACTTAAAAGTAACCAGATAGTAACTGAGCAATAATAAGCTAATGCCAAGCATGCCCAATAAACTATACTGGGTAAGGCTAAGGAAATTGTTCAAATCGAAAGGGATACGGGAGTTGAGCATTAGGCTGTTGAACAACTGCCCAATCCAATAGGCGGATAGGAACAAAAAGATAAAACTACCGATTGTAACCAGCCTATTTACGATTTCAGATCGAAAGTCGAGCTTACGGAATGGTGCGAAACGGTACAAGAACCACGCTGCATTGAAAAGGAAGAGGAGATTGAGCAACAAATCGCCAAGCGACTTATTTAGGTTTGACGATGCATAATATTGCGGATCGAACAAAGCAAGCTTTCCAAATTCTCGAGGAAGGTCAAGGCCAATCATGATTGCACGCACAGTTATTAGCACCATTACAAGCGGCAATAACCCATACCAACCATTATACTGTTTCACTACATAATAAGCAAAAGTGTTAACTGCAGCCAAAAACAATAGCAGCATGGCAAACTGCAACCATGCCAGTGGCTCGTTAGGCTGCTTACCATACTGAAATATATCGGCCCGCAAATAAAAGAGCGCAATACCCTCACGGTTATCAACTGGCACTGCTTCCGGAAAGCTCTCAAGCTCTAAATGTATGTAAGGTGGCAGGTTGAGCGCCGGATTAAAATTGTCGGTTAAATACTGGTTTTGCACTGGGAAATAACTGTGCACCGGTATCATGCCTATAAAATAAAACTTGGAGCCATTAATTACCCTAGTGGTTTTCAATATCTCGTAGTAGCCACTTTCCTGTTTCAAAAAACTACTACCTTCTTCCAAGGCTTTAGCCAAGAATACGGGCGGTATTGCTTCGTTTTTGCTCCAAAACACCAATTCTTCATCCGAAAAAACCAAAAACTCATACGGCCTGTTTCTTATATCGTCAAGGTAATCGGTGTTGTAACCTTTTAGCAGTAAGTTCTCTAGTATTTCTTGGTCATTTACTAGCGCATCATAATCATCAGCCCATAGGTGCATTTGTGCCTCGGTTTGGGTAGCCAAACGACCAACATTAACCTTCCACATGCCACGCCAATCGAGTAGCAATGTAAGTAGCAACACCAGCAAAAAACCGATGAAGAGTGAAAAAGATATTTTAAGGTAACGATCCAATGTCTCTGTACTGCGTTTGTTAATTTGATTTATGGAAATGTAATTCCTGGTTGCTGCACCACCGACACCAACGGTATACTCGCTCGGTAATTTTTGTTCATAACGGTTATAAACTCATTGGCAATAATGGCCGCACCTCGATAGTTAGGGTTTATTCCATCTAACGAGAAAAAGCCTCCATATACCATTTGATTACTAAATACCTGACCGCTTATGGTCATACCTGCATCCAAACGTTGGTACAATGCGTTTATATCTACTAGATTGAGGCCCTTTTCGGTTGCCAAATCCCTTATAAATAGGTTGTAATTATCTACTTGGTATCGTAAAAATTCTAACTCTTGCGTATCCAACACATATCGTGCCGAAATAGGCACCTGTGCGCCCCAGTTTCCGCATTTTAGCGAGTCCAATGGCAATGATAACATTAGCTTTTCGGTAGGTCTTAATTGGCGCTTCCCTGCAGGGGCTGCGGGATCTT
>CAIOSU010000039.1 GCA_903861055.1 uncultured bacterium | reverse complement strand
GTGGTTTTTTATTAGGATTGGCCTCTAGCCTGCATTGCGTAGGCATGTGTGGCCCCATTGTAATAGCTATGAACCGTGCTAACGGTTTAAAAGGCAAAGGGTGGGAACGCTTGCTATTGTACCATGGGGGTAGGGTAAGCACCTACATTATGTTGGGCCTTATGGCTGGCTTGCTGGGTTTGGGAGTTCGCATAGGTGGTTGGCAACAATGGTTATCCATTATTTCGGGTATCCTGATATTGGCCATTTATTTCTTGCCACGCACGGGTTGGTTTAAAGGCAATAGGATCAATTTCAGCCCCGTAACCAGTCGTATTTCGCAGCAAATGCAGAAGCATACCTTATTGAGCAGTGTTGCTACGGGCATGCTCAATGGCCTGTTACCATGTGGTATGGTTTATGTTGCCGTGGCTGGCTCTTTGGCTGGTACCAGCCTTTGGCAGTCGGCAGGTTTTATGGCCATGTTTGGCTTGGGCACTTCAGGTGCCTTGGTTGGCGTAAGTTTGGGAGGCGGTTGGTTGGGCAAGCGGTTAGCCAAGATGTCGCCATACATAATACCTGCATTTGTGTGCATTATTGGTTGTCTTTTTATTCTTCGTGGTATGGGTTTAGGCATTCCTTTTGTAAGCCCAGCCGTTGGGCATAGTTGCCATTAAGGCGTATTTGCTTTGCCTATTATCCCCTATCTTTATGGGCATAGAAATAAACTATGCGTTTCCTTTTACTCTCAATTTTCTTATGTGCCATTGCACCATTGTTTGCACAGCAAACCATTGGTTTGTTTGTCAACGATCGCGCGTCCTACAACGGTTATACCTTGTTTTGCCCCTCTGCATATGAAACCACCTATCTTATTGACAATTGCGGCGAAGTGGTGCATACTTGGCAATCGGCTTACCAACCTGGGCTTACTGGCTATTTGCTGCCTAATGGCAATTTAATTCGGTCAGCCAAACTTAATACTAATATCAACTTTACAGCAGGCGGGGTTGCCGGAAGGGTAGAGTTGTTTGATTGGGACGGAAACATTCTTTGGTATTACGACTATAACGATAGCAACAAAGTAAGCAATCACGACATACAAGTGCTGCCCAATGGAAATGTGCTGATGTTAGCATTTTATGATATTACCGAAGATACGGCCCTTGCCCTTGGCCGAAACTCAGCAACAGTAGATGGAGGTTTTTGGGATGGGCGCATTATTGAAGTGCAACCAACTGGCATGGGCACTGGCAACATTGTTTGGGAGTGGCATGCCAGCGACCATTCCATTCAAGACTATGATAGCACTAAGGCTAATTATGGTGTGGTAGCCGCCAACCCGGATAAGATAAACATTAACTACCCAAACAATTTAGATGCGGACTGGCTGCACTTGAATGGGATTGACTATGATGAATCGCTCGACCAAATATTATTGAGCGTGCATCGTTTCAATGAAATATGGATTATTGACCATAGTACCACTACTGCTGAGGCTGCTAGCTCAATCGGTGGAAATACAGGTAATGGTGGCGATTTGTTGTACCGTTGGGGCAACCCAGCTGCTTATAAACGTGGTACCCTTTCTGACCAAATTTTATACAAACAACATGATGCCCAATGGGTAAAACCAGGCTATCCTAATTCAGGCAATATTACCATATTCAACAATGGACAAGGAAGGCCAGCAGGCGATTACTCAACCGTTGAAATGATAGTGCCACCGCTGTTGACTGATGGCAACTATACTTTGCAACCTGGGCAGCCATTTGGCCCCGACACGGCATTTTATAATTACACAGCCAATCCTCCGTTAGGTTTCTACTCTCGGAATATAAGTGGTGCACAAGCATTGCCAAACGGTAACATTTTGGTTTGTGAAGGCACAGAGGGTCGCTTGTTCGAAATTGCTCCAAATGACTCGATTGTATGGCAATACATAGTGCCTGTTAATGCACTTGGGCCTGTTTCGCAAGGTCTGCAGCCAATTTCTAACAATACCTTTCAGGCGGTTCGTTATGGGGTTGATTTTCCAGCGTTCGCAGGTAAAAACCTAACCCCACAAGGGCCGATTGAGCTAAACCCATTGCCTAGCACTTGCCAGATTTTTGTTACCGATACAACCGGAATAGACCAAACCATTACTTTTAACCCAAGCCTATTTCCCAATCCATCAACGGGTAGTATACAAGTAACCCTACCCATCGGCGAAACAGGTGTCATGAAGGTAACCAGCGTCTCGGGTGTTTTAGTTTTTGAAACCAACTTAACCACCGATGGTAATGCTATTAATCTTCCAAAGGTATCAGTAGGCCTGTATTTATATCAAATTATTACCCATTCGGGCAAGGTTGCGGCGGGTAAAATATTACTTGAATAAAGGTTGCTGCT
>CAIOSU010000038.1 GCA_903861055.1 uncultured bacterium | reverse complement strand
ATTAAAGTTGAGCAGCACCAATACCCGGTCTTTGCCCTCGCCGCGGTAGTAGCCCAATACATTTTTGGGCAGCGAATCTGCGGGCACCAACTCCAAAACTGGGCTGGCGAACGCCTTATGGCTTTGCTTAAGGTGCAGCAGCCTGCGGTACACAGTCAACAAGCTCGTGGGGTCGGCCTCTTGGGTGGCTACATTGGTAGTATCATAGCCTGCCGTTACAGGTAGCCAAGGTGTTGCGGTGGCGGGGCAGAAGCCCGCATTGGCGGTGCCGTCCCATTGCATGGGCGTGCGGCACTCGTCGCGGTTGAGGCTCTCGGGTGCCATGTTGGCCAGAAACTGCGGTATCCAGCGGTAGCGTATCGCCAGCGAGTCTTTGGCCTGCTTTAGCGGTATGCTGGCCTGTACCATACCTATTTCCTCGCCCATGTAAGTAAAGCTTACGCCGCGCACCGTCATTTGCAGCATAGCCAGCAGCTTGGCCTTGGCCACACTATTGCCCATACGCGATATGCTGCGCTTGCGGTCGTGGTTGCTGAACACCCAAGTAGGGGTGTACGGGTACGGGAACTCACCCTCCAGTTTTGAAATCAATTCATGGAAATATTCGGCATTGAACTTAAAGGCCAGCATCTCGAACAGGAACACCGTATGAAGCCCATCTTGCTTTTCGCCAATGTATTGCTTCAGTATTTTGGCATCGCCAAATACCTCGCCCACCAAGTAGCGCGGCGGGTTGCTGTATTCGTCAAGGGTGCTGCGCAGTTCTTTGGCAAAGGCAAAGTTGCCGGGGTGGTTTATGGTGTGCTCCATGTGCTGAAAGAACCCATCGGGGTTGCTCTCGTTGGGTAGCATCGCCATCGCGAAGGGGTTGTCCCTAAACTCGTTATCCTCGTATAGCGCATTGAAAATATCGAGCCTAAAACCGTCCACGCCCTTATCCAGCCAAAACCGCACATTGTCCAACATGGCTTGGCGCACCTCGGGGTTGTGGTAGTTTAGGTCGGGCTGAAAGGGTAGGAACGTGGCCCAATACCATTGCTGGGTTTGCGCATCATATTGCCAGCCGTTGCCGCCAATCATGGCTTTCCAGTTGGTGGGCGGGTTTTTGTGTGGCTGCTTGCCCTTGCCATCGTGCCACACATACCAGTCGCGCTTGGGGTTGTCTTTGCTGCTTTTCGACTCCAGAAACCACGGGTGATGGTTGCTGGTGTGGTTCATCACCATATCGAATATGATGTGCATATCGCGGCGGTGCACCTCATCAATCAGTTTTAGTATGGTGGCCAAGGTGCCGTATTCGGGCGCACAATCGCGGTAATTGCTGATATCGTAACCAAAATCGGCCTGCGGACTCGCAAAAAACGGCGACACCCAAATGGCAGTAAAGCCCAAGCTCTTAATATAATCCAACCGAGCAATAATGCCCTCCAAATCGCCAATACCATCGCCATTACTATCCTGATACGATCGCGGATAAATCTGGTACACGGCAGCATTGCGCCACCAGGGTTGGGTTTGTGCAGGGAGTAGGTTGCCCATCAGCAAAAGTGCTAGCGAAACGATTAGCGGTTTCATGGGGTGAAAATAGGGAAAGTAGTACTAAACTACTTGCCTCTGTAAACAGAAAGTAACTATTTTAGTGATT
>CAIOSU010000037.1 GCA_903861055.1 uncultured bacterium | reverse complement strand
TTAGAACCACGGAAACCAGCCTTACCAGCAGAACCCCAAGAAATCACTTGGCCTTGTTTGTTGGTTATCGAAATGATAATGTTGTTGAACGTAGCCTGGATGTGCACCTGACCTTCAGGTTCAACCTTCACTACCCTCTTTTTAACCTTAGTATTACTAGTCTTTGCCATTGTTATGATTTCTTATGGTCTATTACTTGGTTACTTTCTTCTTGTTAGCAACCGTTTTCTTCTTACCCTTACGAGTACGAGCATTGGTACGAGTTTGCTGTCCACGAACAGGTAGACCTTTACGGTGGCGGATGCCACGGTATGAGCCTATGTCCATTAGGCGCTTAATGTTCAATTGTACTTCTGAACGTAACGCACCTTCCACTTTGTACTCATCTTGAAGCAGTTGGCGGATTGCAGCGACTTGCTCATCGTCCCAGTCCTTTATACGGATATTAGGGTCAACACCTGCACGCTCCAAAACCTCTTGCGAAATTTTAGGACCTACTCCGTAAATGTATGTAAGGCCGATGAGGCCACGTTTCTCTCTTGGTAGATCAATACCAGCTATCCTTGCCATAATTATTAACCTTGACGTTGTTTGAATTTCGGATTCTTCTTGTTGATGATGTACAGCCTGCCTTTCCGACGCACAATTTTGCAGTCGACGCTACGCTTTTTGATGGATGCTCTTACTTTCATTTCCTTACGCTCCTATTGGTTATTTATATCTGTAAGTTATTCTTCCTTTACTCAAATCGTATGGCGACATCTCAAGTGCCACTTTATCTCCGGGTAAAATTTTGATGTAATTCATCCGCATTTTACCTGAAATATGGGAAATCACTTCGTGGTCGTTTTCTAAGCGTACCCTGAACATTGCGTTCGAGAGCGCTTCCACGATGATACCATCCAATTTTATTAAGTCCTGTTTTGCCATATTAGCTTACCAGCAATTCCTGGTTTACTTCAATTTTCCTTAAGTTATCATTCTTCTCCTCTTCCGCCTCAAGGTAATCAAATGTGCTAAGCACATCCGCCCTTCCTTTTTTTACGGCCAACATCAACTCATAGTGTGCTGATGGTTTTCTGTCAGCTGTGTTTATCGTCCAACCATCTTTCAGTTGCACTACCCCACGAACCCCTAAGTTAACCATCGGCTCTATCGCTATTACCAACCCTTCTTGCAACTTCAATCCGCTGCCACGTTTACCATAGTTAGGCACCTCTGGGTCTTCGTGCAAATTACGACCAACTCCGTGGCCAACTAACTCACGAACAACCCCGTGCCCAAGGCCACGCTCTACATAGTTTTGTATCGCAAAACCAATGTCTCCTACTCGATTGCCAGCTACTGCCTGCTCTATCGCAAGATACAGCGAAGTTTTAGTAGCGCGCAACAATTTTTCAGTGTCACTACTTATTCCCGCCAAAGCAAAAGTATAAGCACTGTCTCCGTAATAGCCGTCTATTTCAACACCGCAATCAACAGAGATAATATCGGTTTCGGTCAACTCGCGGGTACTGGGGAAACCATGTACTACCGTTTCGTTCATCGAAATGCAAAGAGAAAAGGGGAAACCTTTGTAATTTTTAAACGCAGGTCTGCCGCCATTATCTCTAATATATTCTTCCGCAATGCGGTCTAAGGTCAAAGAACTTTCTCCAGGTTTAATATATTTAGCTACTTCTGCCAGTGTCCTGGAAACCAACAGTGCGCTTTTCCTCAGCTTCTCTATCTCCTCTTGTGACTTATAATAGATCATCCTTGTTGAACACTTACGCCAGTAGCAGCCGATGCTGTACCGCGTCCTTTTATGCGGCCACTCTTCATCAAGCCATCATAATGGCGCATCAATAAGTGGCTCTCTATTTGTTGTAGGGTATCTAATATAACCGCAACCATGATAAGCAATGATGTACCTCCATAGAAGTAAGCGAACTGCATGTTCATTTTGAACAATGATGCTACGATACCTGGCAATATAGCAACAGCACCCAAAAACAAAGCACCCGGCAATGTAATACGCGACATAATTGTGTCAATGTACTCAGCGGTCTTTCTACCTGGTTTAATACCCGGTATGAAGCCACCATTTTTCTTCATCTCATCAGCCATCTGCACCGGGTTAACGATGAGAGCCGTGTAGAAATAAGTAAACAATACTACCATCAAAAAATTAAGCGTACTGTACCAAAACGAAGTAGGATCATTGTACCATGAACCAGCATCTATGTTTGCAAACTGTGCTAATGTAGCTGGTATCATCATCAATGCTTGCGCGAAAATGATTGGCATTACGCCTGCTGCATTTATTTTTAACGGAATGTATTGACGAACACCACCATATTGACGGTTGCAAACAACTCTCTTTGCATATTGCACTGGTATGCGACGAGTACCTTGTATTAATAAGATAACTGCGATAACCACGAAAACCAAGCCAGCAAGTTCCAAAACGAACGGAATCAAACCACCTTGACCACCTTCAGTACGGTTAGCCAATTCATTTACAAGCGCTAGCGGCAAGTTGGCCACTATACCAATCATTATAAGCAATGATATACCATTACCAATACCTTTCTCTGTAATCCTTTCACCCATCCACATTACAAATATGGTACCCGCTGTCAAGCATACCGCTGATGACAGGTAAAATAGTGTTTGTGATATCTCAATGGCGCTTCCGCTAGTGTAGTATAGGTTTGCAATATAACCTGCCGATTGAAACAAAGTAATAATAACGGTTAGGAACCTAGTAATTTGGTTGATTTGGCGACGGCCGCTTTCACCTTCCTTTTGCAACTTCTGGAAATATGGAACTGCAAGGGTAAGAAGTTGGATAACTATAGAGGCCGAGATGTAAGGCATTATACCTAATGCAAAGATAGATGCCCTTGAAAAGGCACCACCTGCAAAAATATTAATAATGGCAATCATACCTTGCTGGCCTTGTTGTTGCAAAGCCTCCAGCTCACCAGGATTAATACCCGGTAGCGCTATATACGAACCCACCCTATAAATTAGGATAAAACCTAAAGTAGTAAGGATGCGAGCACGTAAGTCCTCGATATGCCAAATGTTTCTAATAGTGTCTATAAAGCCTTTCATGCTAGTTGTTAGTGCTTATACCAGTTTTACGCTTCCGCCAGCCTTTTCAATAGCTTCCTTAGCCTTGTCGCTTGCTGCGTTTACTTCAATTTCTAGTTTAGCTTTCAATTCACCACGACCTAGAACTTTAACTTTTTCATTTCGGCTGACAATACCTTTTTCACGAAGTAATTCAACGTCAATTTTGGTTACGTTCCACTCGGCAGCAAAATATTCAAGCTTATCGAGGTTCAAAGGTACAAATTCTACACGGTTAATATTAGTAAAACCGAATTTAGGTAAGCGCCTTTGGATAGGCATTTGACCGCCCTCAAAACCTTGTTTACTTTTGTAACCTGAGCGTGACTTAGCACCTTTGTGACCGCGTGTTGAAGTACCACCGCGGCCAGAGCCTTGTCCGCGGCCAATACGTTTACGGCTTTTTATCGAACCTTCTGCAGGTTTTAAATTTGACAAATCCATTTTTAGATCTCCTCAACTTTTAACAGGTGATTCACCTTATTAATCATCCCAGCAATCTGCGGGGTATTTTCAACTTCTACGGTAGAATTTAACTTCTTCAATCCTAAAGCCACAATGGTGGCTTTTTGATCTTTCGGGCGGTCAATACCGCTCTTTACCAATGTAATTTTAACTTTTGCCATGGTCTTAACCTTTAAATACTTTGGTTAATGGAATGTGGCGCTGAGCCGATACGGTAGCTGGTTCGCGTAACAATTGCAAGCCGGCAATAGTTGCCTTAATTACATTGTGTGCATTGCCAGTACCCAGAGATTTTGCAAGTACGTTGTGAATACCTGCGCTCTCAAGCACGGCACGCATCGGACCACCTGCTAGCACACCTGTACCATCAGACGCTGGTTTGATCAACACTTTGCCAGCTCCAAATTTACCGTTAACGGCATGTGGAATAGTACCTTTGTGAATAGGAACCTTGATGAGGTTCTTCTTTGCGTCGTCAATACCTTTGGCGATGGCTTCTTGTACCTCACGAGCTTTTCCCAGTCCATGACCAACAATTCCGTTACCGTCTCCTACTACCACAATGGCAGAGAAGCTGAAAGTACGGCCACCCTTTGTAACCTTAGCTACACGGCGAATGTTAACCACTTTCTCTTTCAATTCAAGCTCGCTGGCTTTTACTCTATGCAAATTCTCAGACATATCTGTTTATTTCCAGTGTTCTTATTAGAAATTGAGACCTTTTTCACGGGCACCTTCAGCCAAGGCCTTAACACGGCCATGATATAGGTAACCGCCACGGTCAAAAATTACTGATTCAATGCCAGCAGCTTTAGCTTTCTCGGCCAATGCCTCACCAACTTTTTTGCTAGTTTCCACTTTAGGAGCTTTGGCACCTGCAATGGCAGCATCGCGACTTGAAGCGGCAGCCAAAGTGTGACCTGCAACATCATCGATAAGCTGAGCATAGATTTCCTTATTGCTACGGAAAACCGCTAACCTAGGACGCTCAGCCGTACCCAATGCTTTCTTGCGGATACGATAGCGAATTTTTGTTCTGCGAACAAGTTTTTTACTGGTATTCATCTCAGTTAACTTTTACCTGATTATTTTGAGGCCGACTTACCGGCTTTTCTCCTAATAAATTCATTATTGTAGCGTATACCTTTGCCTTTATTTGGCTCTGGTTTTCGCAATGAGCGTACTTTAGCTGCCACTTGACCAAGCAATTGCTTGTCGATCGACTCCAAAAATACTTTTGGGTTCTGACCTTTCTCCATAGTAGCGGTTACGGCGACTTCCTTAGGGAACTGAACTATGATTGGGTGAGAGTATCCCACAGCCAATTCAAGGTTTTGGCCTGTAGCAGTAGCTTTGTAACCAACACCAACCAATTCCAATTGCTTTTTGTAACCCTCTGATACACCAATAACCATGTTGTTCACCAGTGAACGATACAAGCCATGCAACGCACGAACCTCTTTTTCGTCATTCGGACGCTTTACAGTCAACACACCATCTTCAACAGAAAGTGTAATGCGTTCATCCAACTTCTCGTACAACTCGCCTTTTGGGCCTTTTACTTTGATGACATTTTCTTCACCAACAGTAACCTCTACGCCTTTTGGCAGGTTGATGGTTGCTTTACCTATACGTGACATTTCAGTAATGCTTTAATATTGTTAATATATTTCACACAACACTTCACCACCAATATTGCGTTGTTTCGCTTCTTTCACGGTCATTATACCCTGAGAAGTTGAAACGATGGCAATACCCAAACCGTTCAATACGCGTGGTAGCTCGTTGCTACCGGCATAATGACGCAAACCTGGACGGCTTATACGGCGAAGAGAGCGGATAACCGGCTCTCCGGATTTCTTATCATACTTCAATGCGATTTTAATCGCGCCCTGCTGGCCTGGTACATCCTCAAATTTATACTTAAGGATATAACCTTGGTCATACAAAAGCTCAGTCATCTTCTTCTTCAAGTTAGATGCTGGAATCTCAACGATTTTGTGACGGGCCAATTGCGCGTTACGAATCCGAGTAAGATAGTCTGCTATTGGATCAGTTGTTATCATGTTCTTTATTATTACACTGACGCTTGTTCAATTAATTGATTACCAGCTGGCTTTTGTCAAACCAGGGATTTTGCCATAAGAAGCCAAATCGCGGAAAGGAGTACGAGATACACCGAACATTCTGCTGTATCCTCGAGCCCTACCAGTTAGTTTGCAACGGTTGCGCAAGCGCACTGGTGATGCATTTTTTGGTAGCTTGTCCAAGCCTTCATAATCGCCAGCGGCTTTCATTTCTGCTCTTCTTACTGCGTATTTAGCTACCAAACGTACACGCTTAGCGTTTCTGGCTATGATTGATTTTTTTGCCATGGTTTATGCTTATGCTTATTTTCTGAATGGTAAACCTAGTTCTTTCAAAAGGGCAAACGCTTCTTTATCAGTATTGGCGGTAGTAACAAAAGTTACATCCATACCGTTGATTTTGTTTACCTTATCAATATTCAACTCAGGAAAAATGATTTGCTCAGTGATACCCATACTATAGTTACCACGACCATCAAAGCTCTTAGGGTTGATACCTTTAAAATCTCGCACACGTGGCAGCGCTACAGAAATCAAACGGTCAACAAATTCAAACATTTGATCGCCACGCATGGTTACTTTTGCGCCGATAGGCATAAACTCACGCAACTTAAAGTTTGACTCTGATTTGCGAGCCTTAGTAGGCACCGCACGCTGACCAGTTATAAGTGTGATTTCTTCGATAGCTACGTCGACAACTTTTTTGTCTTGAGTAGCATCTCCCAAACCTTGGTTTACAACCACTTTCACCAAACGTGGCACTTGCATAATGCTAGAGTAGTTAAACTCTTTCATTAGCTTTTGAACTACCTCTTCGCGGTAGAAGTTCTTTAACCTGGGTGTATAGCTCATTACTTAATAACCTCCCCTGATTTTTTTGCGATTCTAACAATTTTGCCATTCTCCACTTTGCGTCCTACGCGAGTGGCCGCTCCTGTTTTAGGATCAACCAACGCTACGTTGCTCACGTGGATAGGAGCTTCTTTCTTAACGATACCACCGTTAGGGTTAGCAGCATTCGGTTTAGTGTGGCGCGAAATAATGTGCACACCTTCAACCAATACGCGGCCTTCGTCAACCATTACTTCGATAACACGGCCTTTCTTGCCTTTATCGTTTCCGGCCAACACAACTACGTTGTCGTTCTTCTTAATTTTCAGCTTTGGGCTGAAACGGTTATTTTGAATTCCTGATTTCATCTCGCTTTCTATTAAAGTACTTCAGGCGCTAGTGAAATAATTTTCATGTATTGTGCGTCGCGCAGTTCGCGGGCCACTGGGCCAAATATACGAGTACCACGTGGCTCGTCGTTGTTGTTCAACAACACAGCAGCGTTTTCGTCAAAACGGATATAAGATCCATCCTTGCGCCTAACAGTGCGGCTAGTGCGAACTACCACAGCCTTGGAAACTTGTCCTTTCTTTACCGTACCTGATGGAATTGCGTCCTTTACGGTTACAACTATTTTGTCACCTACGGTGGCATAACGTTGGCGGGTTCCACCCAATACACGGATACAAAGTACTTCCTTTGCACCACTATTGTCAGCTACTTTGAGCCTTGATTCTTGTTGTATCATCTTACTTAGCTCTTTCGATAATTTCTACTAAACGCCATTTTTTCAACTTGCTCAATGGACGAGTCTCTTCAATTTTAACCACATCACCGATGTTGCAATCGCTTGCTTCATCGTGTGCCAAAAATTTCTTAGACTTTTTCATAACTTTTCCATAAAGCGGGTGTTTCACCTGACGCTCTACTTTAACAGCTATAGTTTTGGTCATCTTGTTGCTGGTAACCACCCCTACTCGGGTTTTCCGCAGTTTCCTTTCTTCCATGGTCACTTCGTTTTTTCGGCTTTAGTTCTTACAGTAAGCTCTGTTTTCAAACGAGCCACATCCCGGCGCATAGCACGCAAAGATAGTGGATTGTCAAGCGGGGAAACCGCATGGTTGAAACGAGCCTTTTTATATGCAATCTGCGATTCTTGAACCTTATCTTGCAATTCTTGCGGAGTTAGGTCTTTAAAATCTTGTTTTTGAGTCTTAGCCATCGCTGTAACTTATTCTGATCGTTAGTTATGCAACATAGTCCGCACGAACTATGAATTTTGTTTTAATGGGTAGCTTTTGGGCAGCCAAACGAAGCGCTTCTTGAGCAACCTCGAGCGCTACGCCGTCAGCTTCGAATATGATACGGCCTGGCTTAACAATAGCCACCCAACCTTCCGGTGCACCTTTACCTTTACCCATCCTTACTTCGGCTGGCTTCTTGGTGATAGGCTTGTCAGGAAAAATTCTGATCCAAACCTGTCCTTCCCTTTTCATAAACCTGGTAACTGCAATACGGGCGGCCTCAATTTGGCGATTCGTAATCCAAGTACCTTCTACAGCTTTAAGAGCGAAAGAGCCGAAAGCAATTGTGCTGCCACGGAGGGCATCACCCTTCATGCGGCCTTTCTGCATTCTCCTGTATTTGGTGCGCTTCGGTTGTAACATTGTGCTACGCTTTATCTATTCTTTTAAAAAAAAATCTATTTGGATTATCAGTTGCGTTTTCCGCCACCGCTGTTTCCGCCTCGGCCACCACGGTCACGGTCACGTCCACCACGTCCGCCCTCTTCACGACGAGGTTGACGAGGTGCGTTTCCACCACCACTACCACCGGTAGCTTCTTTGGTTGCGCCTAAATTTGGGGTAAGATCACGTTTACCGAAAACCTCACCACGGCAAATCCAAACTTTTACGCCTATTTTACCATATACCGTTTGCGCTTCTTTCCAAGCATAATCTATGTCAGCACGGAAAGTGTGCAAAGGTGTACGACCTTCTTTATATTCTTCTCTACGAGCAATCTCGGCACCGGCCAAACGACCACCCAACCTCACTTTGATACCTTCGGCACCCATACGCATGGTTGATGCGATTGACATTTTAGTAGCACGCTTGTAGCTGATACGAGCCTCAATCTGCTTGCAAATAGTTTCTGCAACAATGTTGGCATCCAACTCCGGGCGACGGATTTCAGCAATATTTATTGCTATTTCCTTGCCAGTGAATTTTTTCAACTCTTCTTTAATACGGTCTACCTCGCCACCACCTTTACCGATAATAATACCCGGACGACTAGTGTGAATGGTAATAGTTACGCGCTTTAAAGTACGCTCAATTACTACTCGGGCAATTCCGCCCTTGTTGATACGGGCGTTAAGATACTCGCGAATCTTTTCGTCCTCAACTAGCTTTTCGGCAAAATCTTTTCCGCCAAACCAGTTAGAATCCCAACCACGAATGATACCTAAACGAGCGGATATTGGATTTACTTTCTGACCCATGTTGTTTTATCCTCTATTATGTGTTTGCGGTTTCAGCTACTTCAGCCGTTACACCAATGTTCTTCTTACTATCAACAATCACTGTTACATGATTTGAGCGCTTGCGTATGCGATAAGCGCGACCTTGCGGTGCAGGCTGGAAACGCTTAAGCGTACGGCCTTCATCAACAAAAATACGCTTTACAAAAAGCTCGCTATCCTCAGCACGCTCACCATCATTCTTTTGTTCCCAATTGCTTACAGCAGAAAGCAAAAGCTTTTCCAACGGACGTGATGCGTGTTTGTTGCTGAACTTCAAAATGTTCAACGCCTTCTCGGCCTCCAAACCACGGATGAGGTCGACCACCAAGCGCATCTTGCGCGGCGAAGTGGGGTAGTTTCTCAATTTAGCTACAGCTTCCATGCCTTATTTCTTTTTAGCGGTGTGACCACGGAAGTTACGGGTAGGAGCGAACTCACCCAACTTATGACCCACCATATTTTCTGTTACATATACCGGGATAAACTTATTCCCGTTGTGCACTGCAAACGTATGTCCTACGAAATCAGGGCTGATAGTTGAGCGGCGTGACCATGTTTTGATGACGTTCTTTTTACCCGCGTCATTCATCACGTCTACCTTGTGGCCCAATTTATGGTCTATATAAGGACCTTTTTTGATTGATCTTGCCATAATGCTTTTCGCTTATCTTATTTCTTACGTTTGCTTATGATGAACTTCGATGAAGCCTTATTCTTGTCACGTGTTTTCTCACCTTTTGCATACCTGCCATTGCGAGACCTAGGCTGACCGCCTGAAGAGCGACCTTCGCCACCACCCATAGGGTGATCCACTGGGTTCATGGCTACACCACGAACACGCGGACGACGACCTTGCCAACGTTTGGCACCTGCCTTACCATACGACTGCAAACTGTGATCTGGATTTGAAACGCTACCAATAGTAGCCAAGCAAGTCAGCAGAATCAGACGCGTTTCGCCTGAAGGCAATTTAATAACCGCATACTTACCATCTTTCGCATCCAACTGAGCATAGCTACCAGCACTGCGAGCTAGTGTGCCGCCTTGTCCTGGGTTGAGCTCTACGTTGCAAATGATAGTACCAAAAGGCACATCGCGAAGGAACATTGCATTACCTAAATCAGGGGTAGCCTTCTCGCCGCTCATTACCGTTGCACCTACAGTTAGGCCTTTAGGAGCCAAAATGTAACGCTTCTCACCATCGGCATAATGCAAAAGAGCAATAAATGCCGTACGGTTCGGGTCGTACTCAATAGATACTACAGTAGCCGGTACATCGTGCTTATTACGCTTAAAGTCTACCATACGGTATTGGCGCTTGTGGCCACCACCGATATAGCGCATGCTCATGCGTCCTTGGTTATTACGGCCACCTGTCCTCTTGATAGGAGCAATCAAGCTCTTCTCAGGGGTGTCAGTTGTCACCTCAGCGTAGGTATTACCTACCTTGTGGCGAGTACCCGCAGTAACCGGTTTAAATTTCTTCAGTGCCATATCACTTAAATGTTGCTATAAAAGTCAATCGTTTCACCATCAGCCAATGTTACAATGGCTTTTTTCACCGGACGTTTCATGCCTTTAACTACGCCACGTTTAGTGTTGCGAGATTTGGCTTTGCCTGGCATAACTAAGGTATTAACCTCTTTTACGCTCACACCGTACATAGCTTCAACAGCTTTCTTAATCTGTACCTTGTTGGCCTCACGGTTCACCACAAATCCGAAGCGGTTGAGCTTTTCGCCCAAACTCGTCATCTTTTCGGTGATGATAGGTTTTATAAGTATATCAACCATCGTTTTGTGGTATTAAATTACTTTGTAAATACTTCTTCTAAATTCTTCAAAGAGCTTTCGGCAAATATCAATACCTGAGAGTTCATGATATCATATGTATTGATATCAGTAGCTACCGCTACTTTGCTCTTAGGCACGTTGCGACTGCTTAGATAGAGGTTGTTGTCGTTTTCAGCAACACATAGCAAAGTCTTTTTGCCAGTTCCACCTAAGTTGCCCAAAATGCGGATCAACTCTTTCGATTTTGGAGCAGTCAAAGTAATATCTTCAACTACAACAATACCATTGTTTTGTGCCTTTAAGGTAAGGGCACTATTACGTGCTAGATCCTTCACCTTCTTGTTCAGCTTGAAACTGTAGTCACGTGGCTGTGGACCGAAAATACGACCACCACCGCGGAATACTGGGCTCTTGATGCTACCGGCACGTGCTGTACCTGTACCTTTTTGCTTTTTAAGCTTCTTGGTTGAACCAGAAATCTCGTTTCGCTGCTTGCTCTTGTGAGTACCTTGACGGCCGTTGGCCATGTACTGTTTTACAGCAAGATAGAGTGCGTGTTCATTTGGCTCGATGCCGAACACACCTTCTGGTAGCTCAACCGTTTTACCGGATTCTTTACCTTCGATATTGAAAACCTTGATCTTCATGGCCTACTTCTTCTCAATGATTACATAAGAACCATTGTGACCAGGCACTGCGCCTTTGATCAATATCAGGTTCTTATCTGATAATATTTTTACAACTTTCAAGTTACGTACTTTCACACGGTCAGTACCCATTCTACCACTCATCCTTGTGCCAGGAAATACACGGCTTGGGAATGAAGAAGAACCGATTGAACCAGCGTGACGTTGACGGTTGTGCTGACCGTGAGTTTGCATACCCACACCGCTAAAACCGTGACGCTTAACTACGCCTTGGAAACCTTTACCTTTTGAGATACCGATTACACTAATTTTGTCTCCCTCTTGGAACTGCTCAAGCGTTACGCTCTCACCTACCTCTTTAGCGAACTCAAAATCGCGAAACTCAACCACCTTGGTCTTAGGCGTAGTATCCGCCTTCGCAAAGTGACCTTTAAGGCCTGCAGGAGTGTTCTTCTCCTTACGTTCGCCGTACGACAACTGATGCGCGGTGTAACCGTCGGTTTCCTGGGTGCGAACCTGGGTAACTACGTTTGGACCTGCCTCAATAACCGTAACGGGTACGATATTGCCTTTCTCGTCGAATATACTGGTCATTCCGACCTTCTTGCCGATCAATCCTTTCATCGCGCTTATGCTTTAATTTCAACCTCAACACCGCTAGGCAATTCCAGCTTCATTAAGGCATCAATGGTTTTAGAAGTAGAGCTATAAATGTCCATTAGGCGCTTGTAAGTGCATAATTGGAACTGCTCACGCGCGGTCTTATTTACGTGCGGACTTTTCAGCACGGTAAAGATTTTCTTCTCGGTGGGCAGTGGAATGGGGCCGGCAACTACAGCACCAGACATTCTTACCGTCTTCACGATTTTCTCGGCAGACTTGTCTACCAGATTGTGGTCGTAAGACTTAAGCTTTATTCGAATCCTTTGTGTCATGGCAGATATTAATCTTCTATTGATACTTTCTTACCTTTTGCATTCGCCATTACTGCTTCAGCAACGTTGTTAGGGGCTGGGGCATAGTGGCTAAACTCCATAATCGAAGTGGCACGTCCTGATGTTAGGGTACGCAACTGGGTTACATAACCGAACATTTCACTTAGAGGCACCTTAGCTCTGATGTACTGGGCATTGTTTTTGATTTCCATGCCTTCCATCATACCGCGGCGGCGGTTCAAATCGCCAACCACGTCACCAGTGTTCTCTTCTGGAGTGATAACTTCCAATTTCATAATCGGCTCCAACAATTGTGCACCAGCTTTACGGGCAGACTCACGGTAACCGATACGAGCACATAGCTCGAACGATAACGCATCTGAATCCACATCGTGATATGACCCATCAAACAAACGAATCTTCATTGTATCCATTTGGTAGCCGGCCAACACACCAGTTTTCATAGCTTCTTTGAAGCCTTTCTCTACAGATGGTACAAATTCACGAGGAATTGAACCACCAAAGATTTCATTCACAAACTGCAAGCCGGTTGGGTTTTCTTTCATCCATTCTTCGTCAGCAGGGCCGATTTCAAATTGGATGTCGGCAAACTTACCACGACCACCTGTTTGTTTTTTGTATGTCTCGCGGTGTTTCACGGTTTTGGTAATTGCTTCTTTGTAAGCAACCTGTGGAGCACCTTGATTAACTTCTACTTTGAACTCGCGTTTCAAACGGTCAACAATGATTTCCAAGTGAAGCTCGCCCATACCGCTAATTACGGTTTGACCAGTCTCTTCATCATAGTTAACTCGGAAGGTAGGATCCTCTTCGGCAAGCTTGTTCAATCCCATACCGAGTTTATCAGCATCAGCTTGAGTTTTAGGCTCAATAGCCAAACCGATAACCGGCTCAGGGAAGGTCATGCTTTCCAATACAATCGGGAACTTCTCGTCGCACAGTGTGTCTCCAGTACGAATTTCTTTAAAACCAACCGCTGCACCAATATCACCCGCTTCAATACGGTCGATAGGATTTTGCTTGTTAGAGTGCATCTGCAATATACGGCTGATACGTTCTTTCTTGCCACTGCGACTGTTCAATACATACGAACCTGCATCAAGGAAACCAGAATACACACGGAAGAAAGCCAAGCGACCTACAAACGGGTCAGTAGCAATCTTAAATGCTAGGGCCGCAAAAGGCTCTTTCACATCTGGTTTGCGGGGCTCTTCAATGTCTGTCTTAGGATTAATGCCCAATACAGCTTCAACATCCATAGGAGAAGGAAGGAACTTAATAACCGCATCCAACATGGCCTGCACGCCTTTGTTTTTGAAGGCAGAACCGCACAACATCGGGATGATGCTCATGTCGATAACCGCCTTACGGATAGCAGCATTAATTTCGGCGTCGCTTATTGAATTAGGATCTTCGAAGTATTTCTCCATCAAAGTATCATCGTATTCAGCAACGGCCTCAAGCATTTTCTCGCGCCATTCGTCAACTTCGGCTTCCATGTCAGCAGGAACTTCTTCCTCCTTGTATGTCATACCTTGGGTAGCCTCATCAAAGTAATAAGCTTTACGCTTTACCAAATCAATGATGCCGATAAAATCATCCTCAGCACCGATAGGCAACTGAAGTGGAACTGGGTTTGCACCCAACATAACACGCACCTGGCGAACTACTTCAAGGAAGTCAGCACCAGCGCGGTCCATTTTATTTACGAAACCTATACGTGGCACTTTGTACCGGTTGGCTTGACGCCAAACTGTTTCTGATTGAGGCTCAACACCACCAACGGCGCAGAACAAACCAACCATGCCATCCAATACACGCAATGAGCGCTCAACCTCTACGGTAAAGTCAACGTGTCCTGGAGTATCAATCAAATTGATCTTGTATTCTTTAGTTTCCGGTAGTGCCTTACCTTGCTCGGTAGGGAATTTCCAGAAAGTGGTAGTAGCCGCCGAAGTGATAGTGATACCACGTTCCTTCTCCTGCTCCATCCAATCCATAGTAGCGCCACCATCGTGCACCTCGCCAATCTTGTGCGTTAGACCTGTGTAATACAGGATACGCTCAGATGTGGTAGTTTTGCCCGCATCAATGTGCGCGGCAATACCTATGTTCCTTGTGAATCTTAAATCGCGTGCCATTGTTATTTCCCTCTGCTAAAAATTAAGCTCTAAAATGTGAGAATGCTTTGTTGGCATCAGCCATACGATGCGTATCTTCTCTCTTCTTCATTGCCGCACCTTCGCCTTTTGCAGCAGCAATAACCTCGGCAGCCAATTTGTCGGCCATGGTTTTACCTTTACGCAAGCGAGAGTATTTAATCAACCACTTGATACCCACAGAAACTTTACGCTCTGGACGAACTTCTGTTGGGATTTGGAAGTTAGCACCACCGATACGGCGAGACTTTACTTCTACTCCTGGCATAATGTTATGCAAGGCTTTCCTCCAAGTTTCCAATCCGCTTTCGCCAGTGGTTTTTTCTACTTGCGCTACCGCATCGTAAAAAATCTTGAAAGCAACACTTTTCTTGCCGTCCTGCATTAGGTCATTCACGAAACGCGTAACCAATGTATCACCGAATTTCGGGTCTGGCTCTAGGAAACGTTTTTTTGCTGCGGTCTTTCTCATGCTATATTGATACTAATCCTGTTTCTTAATTATTTCTTCTTGCCACCTTTAGTTGGAGCTGCCACTTGTCCTGGTTTTGGACGTTTGGTGCCGTACTTAGAACGACTCTGCTTACGGTTGTTTACACCTGAAGTATCCAAAGCACCGCGTACAATGTGATAACGTACACCTGGCAAATCTTTCACCCTTCCGCCACGGATAAGCACGATTGAGTGCTCCTGTAGGTTGTGACCTTCGCCACCGATGTAAGCGATTACCTCGGTTTGGTTGGTCAAACGTACTTTAGCTACTTTACGAAGTGCTGAGTTAGGCTTCTTAGGGGTGGTAGTATAAACCCTTGTACAAACACCACGTTTCTGTGGGCAAGAATCTAATGCTCTTGACTTGCTAGGGGTATCTATTACCTTCCTTCCGTTTCTTACCAATTGTTGAATAGTAGGCATACTTTACTCGTTCTATTTTTGGAAGGGCAAAGATAGCTAACCCATTCTTCATTTACAAATCATTTTTTCATTTTTGTTGAAGATAAATGCACAACACTGCAAGCAACCTCTCGCTCTTTGAATAAACTGCCATATTTATACTGATTATCAATGTTTTTTGAAATCTTTTTTACTCTATACATAGCATTTTGTACTATCAAAAAAAATGAAAAAAATTTCCGAAATCTACGTTTATCCACAAACCCACATACTATTGGCCTCATTTAACAACGGCATTTTTCGCAATTTCTGAAAAAACTTTGCCTACTTAGCACCCGAAATGACGACCAAACCAGCCCCCTCTACCCTATCGTTTGCCACCCTGCGTGCAACCGCCGCCAAAGCGGGCCTTGACTGGTTCATTCTAGCCCTACTTGGCATGATTGGACTGGCTTATCTTTTGCCTGGGCCCGGCAATTACGATGGGCCTGTATCGCTGGGTAAGGTTACTACCTATGGTGTATCGCTTATTTTCTTCTTCTATGGCTTGAAGCTTAGCCCCGAGAAAATGAAAGCCGGCCTCAAAAACTGGCGGTTACACACTACCATTCACACCACCACGTTTATTCTCTTTCCCGCTGTTATATATGGTACCCGGTTCCTTTTTTCGGATGCCGATAATAACACCTTGTGGTTGGGGGTATTTTTCTTGGCTTCATTACCCTCCACCGTATCATCCTCGGTAGTAATGGTATCTATTGCAGGGGGCAATATACCCGCTGCCATATTCAATGCCAGCATCAGTAGCCTTATAGGAGTGTTTTTAACACCTCTATGGATGGGGCTGGTAATCACAGCCACAAGCGACGATTATGTGATAGGCGACGTGATACTAAAGCTCACCATACAGGTTATAGTGCCTGTTGTGCTCGGTATATTATTACATAGGCGCTTCGGAGGTTTTACGGCTAAGTATGGCATGAAATTGCGCTACTTCGATCAAATTATCATCCTCCTTATTATATACACCTCCTTCTGTCACTCATTTTCTATGGACCTATTTGTAGGCTTTAGCGCTACTACGTTATTGCTGCTAGGCTTGGGGATGTTAGGGCTCTTTGTTACTGTGTATGGTATAGTGCATCTGGTGAGTAAACTATTAAAGTTTAATAGAGAAGATACCATTACCGCGCAGTTTTGCGGCAGCAAAAAAAGCCTGGTACACGGCACCGTAATGAGCAAAGTGCTTTTTGCGGATAACAGTATGACAGGTATTATACTTCTACCTATTATGATGTACCATGCCTTGCAGTTGCTAGTGGCTAGTATTATTGCACAGAGTATGGCAAGGCGCAGTCAATTTGAAAATGAGTCAATTTGAAAATTTGGAAATGGGTTTAACCATGATTCAAATAAAAAAGATAATTTCGAAATTAGCACATTGCCAAATTTCCTAATTGGGCTTCCTGTGCTTCCACCTTCTATGGCTCCAAAGCCAGCTTTCGGGCTGCTCCCGGATGTTGGCTTCCAGCAATTGGGTGTGCCTTTCGGTAATCTCATTGGGGACGCAAGTGCTGGGATTGTCAGTTACTACTTTTAGCTCTAAGGTGTAATAGCCGCGTTTTTGACGAAGAATGTGGCAATAGAAAACGGGTAAGTTGGTCATTTTGGCCACCCGTTCGGTACCAAGGTATATGGGTGCCTCTTGGTTCATAAAAGTCATCCAATGGCTAGGGGCTTTACCTCCAGGCGTTTGGTCGGTAATAAAATGGAACAGGCAGGCTTCTTTATCCAAGGTATTTAGTAAATGGCGCATTCGGTTCTGGGCCACTAGTTCCATACCAAAGCGAGCACGCATTTTGCGGGCCAGCGCATCAAAGTGTTTGTTTTTAAGTGGCTTGTATATGGCCAGCGAATGATGCCCCACCGTATGGCTGGCATTGAGGCCGGCCATTTCCCAATTGCCCATGTGGCCCAAAGTAGTAATAGCGCTGCGGCGTTGCTCATACAGCTCATCCACAACTTCATGATTGGTTATTTGGAAGCGCCTCTCTAGTTCAGTAGCACTAATGGTAAGAAACTTTACATTCTCGATAATGATATCACAAAAGCTACTGTAAAACTTTTTTGCGATAGCCGTTATCTCTTGTTCTGTTTTTTCGGGAAATGCTCTGGACAGATTTTGGGTTACCACCTTGCGACGATAGCGCACTAAGTAGTACATTATGTAGTAGGCAAAATCGGAAAAAAAATACAACGCCGCGAATGGTAACTTCGATAGCGGGTAGAGAAAACCTATTACAAGCCAATAAGATAATCTATCCATAGGCGCTTATCATTCATCAAAGCGCTCTTTGGAGCGGCCACCAAAATGGTTCTGGCTATTATCTTCATTTATAGGCGTATTACCTCCAGTAAAGCTAGATTGTAGCATTTGCTGCCACTGCTCGTTACGAATTTCACCAACAGCATTGGAGTGTAAAAGAGTGTAATGGTTGGTAACCAAATCAGTGTTATAGAAAATGAACTTGAGGTTACTCTGCCTGCCACCTACTTTCTCATAATACTGCCAAATTTCGTAAGGATAACTACCCGGTTCTCTGTCGGCCACTTGCCTTTGGTTGGGCGCACCGTATTGCAAATAAACCCTACCCCTATCGGTATTAAAACCATACAGGCTATTGGTGCCAAAACTATAGTTCACTTGTTTAATCAAATCGGCATGCACTGTCCAAGCACTCAGTGGGTCTACATCGTTGCGGGCCAGCCAAAAATTAAAGAAAATGCGCTTCATGATTTCGAAATCGCCATTTTTTATAACACTCTTAATGGTTGCCACTTCTGATATATTGGCAACTGGCATCATTGAAAGAAGTTGATACTCTATTTCCTCTTTGGTAAAAAGTTCTACAAAGGTTCCCTCAATACTGAGTGTGCCAATAGAATCAAGCGCAACGGGCTCAAAAAACTTCATCCTTTGAAAAAAAGCGGTTCGAGAGGTAACCACTTCATTATTGCGGTTTCGAACCTCAACCATCAACTCATAATTGCCCGAGACGAGATTACTGATGTCGAACTCTGCGAATTTTGGGATAACCGCTTGGGCTTTTACTTTTTTAACGGAAAGCATTTTATCCTCGTGCTCAAACCTACCTTGCTTATAAATAGCATATGTTACCAGCAAACCTTCATCAGTAGGCAAAACGCCAGGATTATAAAGTTCT
>CAIOSU010000036.1 GCA_903861055.1 uncultured bacterium | reverse complement strand
TGACCACCAACGACGCCGTAAAGACTTTGCTGAAAGAAATACAAGACCGCTTGTTTACCGTAGGCTCGGCATTGGCCGCCGAACCAGAGCACAGTAAAATGATACTGCCCGACCTAATGCCAGCCGATGTGGAAACCCTGGAGCTAGACATAGACCGCATGAACGAAACCTTGCCTGAGTTAAAAAACTTTATTTTACCGGGCGGGCACCTTACCGCTAGCTACTGCCATGTTGCACGGTGCGTATGCCGCCGCGCCGAACGTTTGATCGTGGATTTATCGGAAAACGACACGGTGGATGCCTTGGTAATACAATACATGAACCGCTTGAGCGACCATTTATTTGTATTGTCACGTTATTTGGCGCACAACGATGGAGCAGAAGAGATAACTTGGGCGCCACGTAAAAGCTAGTGGCACAAGGGTTTATAATATATTTTCGTAGGCCGAAACTTTTTAGCGCCGCTTACGTTTTGACAGACTGAGAATAATTCTATATTTGCACCTTAATAAAAAACAGGTTCACTATGTACTGGACACTTGAGCTTGCCTCACATTTGGAAGATGCACCTTGGCCGTCAACTAAAGACGAGCTAATTGATTATGCTATCCGCTCTGGCGCACCTATCGAGGTAATCGAGAACCTGCAAGAGCTTGAAGACGAAGGCGAAATTTATGAAGGGATTGAGGACATTTGGCCCGATTACCCTACTAGTGACGACTTTTTCTTTAACGAAGACGAATACTAAATATGAAATGAGAAATGTGAAATGAGTAAATCTTGCCACTTATTTCTTTGATTTCGCATTTCCTATTCCATATTTCATATTTGTTTTTTATTATTTAAAATCTCATATTTCCTATTTACCTTGGGTATTATCGCACTTGAAGGATTGAGCTTTTTTGCACACCACGGGTACTACCCGCAGGAGCGAGAAGTGGGCAATCGTTTCAGGATTGATGTATACCTAGAAGCTGATTTTAGTGAAGCTGCCCAACACGATAACCTGGAAGGCACCATAAACTACGAAGTGGTATATAAGCTGGTAAAAGAGGTGATGGAAGGAAGCAAGCAATATTTGCTCGAAAGGCTAGCGCAGCGCATTATAGATGCCTCGGCCGATAGGTATAAGGAACTAAAGTGGATGCGGGTGCGTATAAGCAAACTGAACCCACCGATAGCCGGCGATATTGAGCGGGTATATGTAGAGTTGGAAAAAACATTTTAGGATTTTTGGGCGCGGGTTGTAAAAACGCGTAAATTTTGTACATTTGCTGTCCCTATATAGGGTCGGGTGGCCGAGTGGCTAGGCAGAGCTCTGCAAAAGCTCGTACAGCGGTTCGAATCCGCTCCCGACCTCGCATTAATTTGCTAGAACCCTGACGCTCACTGAGTTGTCGGGGTTTTTGTTTTTATAACGTTTACACGTTGCAAAAACCACTCGGAAAGGGGTAAACTTGATTATGTCTATCCGCAAATAAAAACTTGCCTGTGGCTTGGCATGTCTTATAAAACGGTACGGCAGCAAGGGAAGCGCTTTGGCAGCCTCACAGCCCACCTTGGTTTCCGGTGAGGAGGAAAAGTAGGCTGCGCCTAACACTATAAATTGTACCTAAGCCTAAACTAACCTACGAGCAATAAGGGGATGATTAAAGTGCTTGATATTGAGGTTATTTAAGGCACAGATGCTTACTTGCTGCAGATAGGTGCATAAAATAGCCAGCGTTTCATCATTTACATAATACTTATTCAGTGATTGAAAGCTTTATCCTAGAATGATATTCGTCTAAGGATTCTCCAACTTTATAATCCCCTAATAGCAATGGTAAAGAATTATTGGCAACACCGAAAAAAGCAACTTTACCGATGCCAATTTGATAATCTAACTCAGCTTTAGGCATAAACTCTTTTGCAATATCAAGGTAGGTGCCATTCAAAAGATGCTTGAATTCATGCTGAAAGATAACTGCGGCAAATCCGTCCAACCTTGCTTTATGGATATTCCCTCTTTCATCGCGGCATTCATATTCTATCCACTCATAAGTTGCCACATTACCCCTCTCTTTACCTTCGGCACTCAAACATCCATGCCAAAAATTCATTCGTTGATCAGACACTTTTGTTATTCTCGGATTTATGAATACTTGTTTAGCAACAGGTCCTAATACCTTATATCGAGGATTGTCTGCTTTGGCTTCAATTATAAACATTTGAAGTCGTTTGCCAATTTGATTTGCAGCTATGCCTACACCAGCTTTCCTTTGCATGATCGAATACATGCTATCTAAGATTTGATTAAGATTCTTTGTGTTGAACTCTTTTTCCTTTATCATTCTAGGTGGCAAGTACAAAGGACTTTCGGTTCTGGAATGATCACTAGAAGGAATCTGTTGTAGTATATGAATTTCTGATTTATGAATTGCAAGAGAAAGTGTTGAATTCATAGTCGTGCATTTAGATAGGCT
>CAIOSU010000035.1 GCA_903861055.1 uncultured bacterium | reverse complement strand
GGGATAAAGGAAATACTTGCTCTCTTCTATCATGTATTGCAGAAAGAGCTTTTTCCAAGAATATTGGCCCCATCGTTGTACAAAAGGTGGCAAATTGGTATGCGATTGTTTGTCGTGGTTATCCAGCCAAGAGAGAAAACCATGCCACTGCAGTTCTGTCCATAATTGCCCCCACGATGAAGGAAACTGCATTAAGTAAGTATCGTGCCCATCAGGGTAAGTCTTAAAACTTTCGTAGGTGCACTCAGAAATGGCGTAGCTATAAAGAGAGATACCTGCAATGATTGGCTCGTTCACACAAGCCTTCAAAGCGTGTAAGGCAAAATTGTAGAAGCCAGGAGCCACCTCCAAATCGTCTTCCAGTAAAATTATCGAATTGAACAATCGGGTAAAGGAACCACAAGCAACTATGTGATTTTTAAGGCCAAGCCTGATGGGTTGTTTAGATACCAACTTATTGCCGAATGGCCAATTAAAGCTTTCGGCCAAGGCTATTACTTGCTTATCTCCTCCCCCATCAATTGATATTACCAATTGCACTTCCAACCCCTGGTAATCCGCTTTAATGATCGAATCCAACAAGCCTTTGAGCGCTTGTGGCCTATTGTAAGCTACCACAACTATAGCTGGATTTGGGGTCATGGAGTTTGAATGGCTCTATTAAAAAAATGTTGCTGCCAAAGGTATGGCGACAAAGCTAACCATGCCTCTTCAGCTTCTTCGTTGGTAGCTTTGTTATTGTTCCATAGCTTATCCAATAGTTGAATGGTTTTAGCTGGATCAATTAGCTCGCAAGTTTTAAAGATATCAGCGGCAATAGTATCTTGCAAAAACTCCTTCCACGGGCCACGCATCCAATCGGCCAAAGGGGCTTGAAAGCCTATCTTATCTTTCCGCTCTACTATACTTTTCGGCAACCATGGGCGAACTGCTTCTCGCAATATCGCTTTGCTGTAACCATCCTTTATTTTGCTCTGCCAAGGGATGGAGAAGCTAAAGGCTACCAATTCAGGGTCTAGAAAAGGCATCCGTATCTCTACACCCGAGCGCATGGAGAACCTATCATAATTACGCAGCAACGTTGGAAAAATTGAATAGTGGAACAATTGGTACAGTGCATAATTGAAATAACCCATCTTTTTAATGGCCTCCTTATGCAACTGCTCGTCGCGGATGGTATTGGGTAGTTTCTCGTCCAGCCATTGTTCTTTTAAGCGGAAGGCCTGCATCAAAAGCACTTGATGGTTACCTGCTTTATGCGCCTTTACGATGCCCCTATCAGGTTGCGCATTTTCGTAGGTATTGAGGATGTCTTTCCATTTCAATGGGTCAATTCCTGCATCAATTAAAGCTAGTAGCATGAAGTTTCCATAACCACTAAACATTTCATCGGGTCCATGCCCATCAACGCTCACGTATACTTGTTGTTGGCGATAATGGCTATACAACTCCATCATTGGTGAAGGCGGGGTACGGTATATCTCTTCAAAATAATAGAGGTCCTCGGATAAGTTGGCCAAAGCCTTCAATGGGTCAAGGGAAACCTCATGCAGCGCGATGTGTTTTTCGCTGGCCAATTGCCTTGCATACTCGCTTTCATCAATTCTACTACCTGCGAAGTTAGCGGTAAAAGCCATACTCAACCTATCTTTTCCCGTAAATTGGCAAGCCGCCCCAAGCACCGAAGATGAATCTAAGCCACCACTAATAGCCGCCCCAACGGGCACGTCTGCACACATTGTTAATGCCACTGATTGACTAAAAAGGTGCCGAAACTGCTCAGTTTGTGCCTCAAAAGAGCTTGACGCATTTACTAAGTGCGATAAAGTATCCCAATACTGGGTTAACTTCAATTGGCCATCTTTAAACACCCCATAATGCCCTGCAGGAAAACGGCTAACGCCCTCCACCAATGTATCGCTGCTGCTTTCGTAGCGATCGTATTGCTTGACTAGCTTTTTGAAATTTGCACTAGGCATCCACCCTTCACCCAAAGCCATCAAAGCTTTCATCTCTGAGCCAAAAACGAATTGGTTGTTTTTTTGCGAATAGAATAAGGGCTTCTCGCCGAACCTATCGCGGGCTAAAAACAAGGTCTTGTCATCTTCGTTCCAGATAGCAAACGCCCACATGCCTTTTAGTTTATCCAGGCTCCGTTCTTTCCATTGACGGTAAGCAGCCAGCAACACTTCAGTATCGCTTTCAGTGCGAAAATGGGAACCCAGCCTCTCCAATTCCAATCTAAGTTCACGATAGTTATATATCTCACCATTGAAGGTAATATTAAGATTGCCCAAAGACATGGGCTGGGACGCTTCTGGCTTTAAGTCGATAATAGCTAAACGACGGTGACCGAGTGTAACAATACCATTTGGATGTTCCCAAATACCTTCTCCATCGGGCCCACGATGCGCCAAGCGGTCCAATGCCGATTGAAATCGGTTCTGGTCAATGGTTGGTATTACGCCCAATATTCCGCACATAGCTACAAATGCTTTTCGATGGTTTGCGTTAAGATGCGGATATTTTGCTCTACAGAGAAATGTGCTGCAATCCTTTCGGATGCGGCAAGTCCCATTTGCTTTGCCAACGTGCCGTCTTGCAACAGTTTTATAAGGTATTGCGCCATACCTTCAACATCACCTTCTGGCACTAAATAGCCAGTCTTACCATGCTCCACAATTTCAGGTATGCCTGCATGTATGGTACTTACCACTGGTAAGCCTGTGGCACCAGCCTCCATTATGGCTACAGGTGCGCCTTCTGTTTCACCGTCGGGTGTAGTCATCGAGTGTTGCACAAACACATTAGCCTCATGCATTTCTTGCATTACCTGCTCGGGTGTTATTACCCCAATAAAGTGTACTTGACTGTTAAGCCCCAATTTATTTACTAAAGCCTTGCATTCTTTTAGCATCTCCCCTGCCCCAGCCATTCGCAATTGGGCCTTGGGCACTTCTTTCAGTACTTGGGCGAAAGCTTTAATCACCAAATCGGGGCGTTTAGTGGCCGAGAATCTGCCAACCGATAATACGGTTTGCTGGCTGTTATATCTTTCCTGGTATCGAAACATCGACAGGTCTGCACCACAAGGATTTAATAGCAATTTTGATTCAGGCGCACCCCAAGTTAATAGTAATTCTCTCATTGGCTCCGAGACTACAAATATACTTGAAGCAAATTTAAATAACTCCTTGTATTTCAATCTATATTGATTTACAATATCGCCCCTTGTTGCATCAAAACCATGAAAATATACGAGTAATGGAATGCCTGCTTTTTGACAAACGGGCAACCAATGTACCCCTACAGGGCCATACTCTGCCAGCACTAATTTTATGTTTTGCTGCTTAATGGTTGCTACCCATTTGTCCTGCAATACACTTTCTCCCAAAAAGGGCAGTCTGGCTATCCATTCAGGCATTAACTCTTTATCATTTAGGCCATAACCTAAATATGCCCCCCAGGCATAGCTTACATGGAATGGTAATTGTGCTACGTGCTGGCGTATAAACGTTTCTGAAAACGCCCTGCGGTGCACTGATGCAATTATGATATGGGTATCTTGACTCAGGATAGTTGGATTGTAGAACCCTGTAAAAATAGGTATATTTGAATGTATTAGCCATGCTTAGCCCAGATATACTACAGGCATACAACGCCGCGCGCCAAACTAAACACAAAAGCTTGCTTTGTCATGCCCCTTTTGTGAACATCAATTTTGAGCCCAATGGCAACATGGTAGCGTGCTGTTACAACCGAAAAGAAGTGATGGGCCGTTATCCTAAGCAAACTATAAATGAAGCTTGGACTAGCCCTGCCGCAAATAAGCTACGAGATAATGTTAAGAAAAATGATTTGGGCGGTGGATGTAGCACTTGCCAAGATTTGATTTTAGCAGGCAACTACAAAGGCACCAAAGCATACCACTACGATGAGTTTGCCGAAACACCAAGTACTACCGATAAACTAAAATCGTTTTTAGGCATCAATAATATTGGCTACCCGCGCATTTTGGAGTTTGAGCTGAGCAATACCTGTAACTTGGAATGCACTATGTGCTCAGGGCACTTTTCCTCTAGTATTCGCAAAAACAGGGAACACTTACCGGCGCTGCGAAGCCCTTATGACGCAGATTTTGTGAACCAGCTTACCGAGTTTATGCCGCACCTTACAGATATGAAATTCTTAGGTGGCGAGCCGTTTTTGATTGATATATACTACGACATTTGGGAGCGCATAATTGAAGTAAACCCTAAAATTAAAGTACATATTACCACTAATGGCACCATACTAAACAACCGCGGCAAGCGTATATTGGAGAAGTTAAACGTGGCCATTAT